>CAIUAC010000962.1 GCA_903896985.1 uncultured Sandaracinus sp. | reverse complement strand
CGGCGTTTTCCAGATTACCGATGATTCCCTGTTGCTGCTCGGCGTCGTCTCGCCGGCGAGCGGCGCGACGCAGACGCTCCTGCGCTACACGCCCGCGGTCAGGGTGCTCGCGTTTCCGCTCGTCGAGGGCACCGCGTTCACGACGACCTCGGCGGTGAGCGGGTCGGTGTCCGCGGTGCCGGTCTCCTTCACGGAGGTCTACACCTCGACCGTCGACGCCTCGGGCACGCTCGTCACGCCGTTCGGCTCGACGCCTGCGTTGCGCGTCCGGACGGAGATGACCCGCACGAGCGTCGGCGTGACGCTGACGAGCCAGCGCCAGTTCACGTTCGTGGCGGAGTGCTTCGGCATCGCCGCGGTCGTCGTCTCGAACGCGCTCGAGGCCAGCGTGGAGTTCACCACGGCGTCCGAGATGCGGCGCCTTTCGCCCTGAGGCCTGACGATGCGCCTCTCGCTCTTCGCGCTCGTCCTCGCCACGCTGTCGTCCGGCTGCTTCGCGTTCTACTCGGGCGCGCTGCCCGACGAGCCCGCGAACGCGCGCTTCATCTCCCTCGACGGCGTGCGCGTGCACTACGTCGACGAGGGCCACGGCAGCCCCGTCGTGTTGATCCACGGCTTCGCGTCGTCGCTCGAGACTTGGACCGCGGTGATCCCCGAGCTCGTGCGCCACGGGCACCGCGTCATCGCGCTCGACCTCCGCGGCTTCGGCTGGACCGACCGCCCGCCCGGCGACTACTCGAGCGAGGCTCAGGCGCGGCTCGTGCTCGCGTTGATGGACCGCCTCGGCGTCGAGCGCGCGGCCATCGTCGGGCACAGCTACGGAGCCGGCGTGGCGCTGCGCTTGGCGCTGCTCGCCCCGGAGCGAGTCGAGCGCATCGCGCTCTACGATGCTTGGGCCTACAGCGATCAGCTGCCCGCGTTCTTCCACGTCGCGCGCATGGACGGTGTCGGCGAGGCGATGTTCGCGACTTGGTACGGGCAGCGCGCGGAGGACCGCATCGCGCTCGCCTTCTACGACCAGCGCTATGTGACGATCGAGCTCGTCGACGCCGTCGAAGCCGCGCTGCAGAAGCCGGGGACCTACGCCGCGTCTCTCGCGGCGATCCGCGCGATGCACTACGAGACCGTCGAGAGTCAATACCGCACCATCGAGCAGCCCGTGCTGCTGCTGTGGGGGCGCGAGGACCGCGTCGTGCCGCTCGCCATCGGTGAGCGCATGTCGCGCGAGCTACCCGGCGCGCGGCTCGTCGTATACCCGGGCTGCGGTCACTTCCCGATGATCGAGCACGCGCGGCAATCGACCGCGGAGCTCGTGCGCTTCCTCGAGGCTTCTGCTCCCGCGCTCGTTCCCGCGCACCCCGTCAGCAACGTCGAGGCGACCGACGCACAGGCGCCGATCGCCACGGACGGCGCGACGCCATGAGCCGCCTCCACGCCCCGACGCTCGCGCTCGCCTGCGCGTTTGCGCTGCTCACGCCGCGTTCCGCTTCGGCGCAGTTTCACTCCGTCGGCAACGACATCCGCGAGCACGACGCGCCCGACAAATTCTCGTTCGAGCTGCACGGCTATCTCCGCACTCGTGGGGAAATTCTCTCCAACCTCGATCTCGACCGTGGCCTCAGCCCGTCCGGTGAGCCGCTCTTCGCGGTGCCGCTCGACGACCCGAGCGGGCAGAACCTCTATCAGGCGGATATGCGCCTGCGCACCGATGCGTCGGTATACGCGCCGGGCGGTTCGGTCGCCGTGCATGTGCGCCTCGATCTCATCGACAACCTCACGCTCGGCTCGACGCCGGACGACATCCCCGCGGCGACCGTCGGGCAGCGCTTCCTCGACAGTTCCATTCATCTGCGGCGCGCGTGGGGCGAGGTGCTCACGCCGTTCGGCCTGCTCACGGTGGGTCGGCAGTCCAACAGTTGGGGTCTCGGCTTGCTCGCGAACGCTGGGGATTGTCCCGACTGCGACGGCGGCGACGCGGCGGATCGCATCGCCTTCACGACGCCTGTCGCGGGGCTGATCTGGTCGCTCGCCGTCGACATCTCCTCGACGGGCCCGCTCGGTCAGCGCGCGGCGGGCACACGCGCGGTCGACCTCACGCCGACCGACGACGTCAGCACCGTGACGCTGGCGGCCCTGCAGTGGCTCGGTGACGCGGCGCGCAAGCGGCGGCACGTCGCGGGGCGCACGAGCACGGAATACGGCGCGTATCTCTCGTATCGCTGGCAGCAGGGCGATACCCCGACTTCGTATCTGCCGACGAGCACGCCGGTCGGGCTGACCGCCGCGCAGGTCGTGCCGCGCGGGCTCAACGCCATCGCCACCGACGTGTGGCTCCGCATCGAGCAGCGCGCTTTTCGCCTGGAATTCGAGGGCGCGCTCCTCTACTCGAGCATCGAGTCGACCTCGCTGATCCCGGGCGTGCTCCTGCGTGACTCAGTCACTGGAACGCAGTTCGGCGGCGCGCTCGAGACAGACTTCCTTCCGCGCGACGGCGCGGTCACCTTCGGACTCGACCTCGGTTATGCGTCGGGGGACTCGGCGCCCGGCTTCGGCGCGTTCCCGCGCACGCTCCAGGCGAGCCCGCTGCCAGGTGATCTCGACGGTCCGCAGGCGACCCTCCCGTACGACACGACAGTCGACAACTTTCGCTTTCATCCGGACTACCGCGTCGACCGGATTCTCTTCCGCGAGATCATCGGCCGCGTCACGGACGCCTACTACTTCCGCCCGCACGTGCGCTGGCGCCTGTTCGATCAGCCCTTCGGCACGCTCGCGCTGACCGCGTCGGGGGTCGCCTCGTTCGCCGTGTTCGCGAGCTCGACGCCCGGCAATCGCAGCCCGCTCGGCGTGGAGATCGACCCGGCGCTGACCTACGAGAGCGGTGACGGCTTCACCGCCGCGGTCGAGTATGCGGTGCTCTTCCCGCTCTCCGGCTTCTCGAACCCCGAAGCGGGGCTGACCGCGACCCCCGCGCAGCTGCTTCGGCTGCGCCTGCAGCTAGCCTATTGATGGAGTCCGTGATGCGAGCCAGTCCCACTGCACTCCTGCTCTCTCTGCTTCCCGTCGTGACAGCGCTGCTCGGCTGCGGGCCCAATGCCACGCATCCCGTGCGCCCTCCCTTCGAGTCGGACGGCGCCGTGCCGCCGCTCTCGTGCGTGCCCAACCTCGACGGACGCATCGACGCGCGCGAACTCGAGCCCACCTTCGGTACGCCGGTGTCGTTCCTCGTGTCGCCCGCCGGCGAGGAGCGCCCGATCGACGTGCTCGGCGCGCCCGCCGCAGATGGCACGCGCCGCTGGGACTTCGGCATCGACTACAGCTCGGACCGCGTCGCGCGCTCGACCGCGCTCGTGCCCTCGACCTTGTGGTATGGGCCGGATTTTCCCACCGCCGAGGTCTCCGTGCCGACGGATCCGAGCGGTGCGATCGACGGGCTCTACCGCCTCGACGACGCGGGCTTCTACCTGCTCGGGCTCGCGAGCCACGAGGCGGATCCGCCCGAGGGGCGCACGCTGCTCCCCTACGCGACTCCCATCTTGCTCTTTCAGCTTCCGCTGACGCCGGGCGCCGAGTGGATCAGCGCCGCGGACGTCTCCGGCACCGTGCGCGGCCTGCCCTATGCGGGGCGCGATACCTACGAGAGCCACGTCCCCGCGATGGGCGAGCTCGTCCTGCCCGACCTCAGCTTCACTCAGGCGATGCGCGTCGCGACGCGCGTGACGATCTCCCCGGCGGCGGGCGCCCCCATCATTCGTCGGCAGAGCACCTTCGTGTTCGAGTGCTTCGGCCAAGTCGCGAGCGTCAGCGCGCGGGACGGCGACGACGTCGAGGACTTTTCCATCGCGGCCGAGATGCGGCGCTTCGGGCTCTGAGGAGGACTGAATGACTCTCTTCGACAAGTGGAAGAAGGGATTCGACGCGGTGGAAGTGCGCGTCGCGAAGCTCTCGAATCGCGTGCTCGAGAACCCCGCGGTGCTCGAACCGGCCGGGATGCTGCTCTCGTCTCTGATGCGCAGAAAGGCTCGCACCGACCGGATGCTGACGAGCGTCTGGAGCGCCGTCGGGCTGCCGAATCGCCGTGATCAAGAGCGCACGTTGCGCCTGCTGACCGTGCTCGAGCGTCGCGTGATCGACCTCGAGGAGAAGCTCGACGACGCGCGGGAGGCAGCGAGTCGCGCGCAGCTCGAGAGTGCCATTCCGTCGAGGGAGCGCTGAGTCATGGACGTCACCAAGTATCTCGACCTCCGCCCCGCGCCGCGCGCGATCTTCGACGCGCTCGCCGAGCGCCGTGACCTCGTCCGTTACATGGTCCCGGACGCGGGCAGCTATCGCCCCGTGACCTTCGGCGAAGTGGCGCGCGAGATCGAAGACGTCGCGCTCTTTCTCGCCGCGGACGGGCATCGCCCCGCGGATCGCGGCGCGGTCTTCGCGCACAACAGCGTCGGGTGGATGAGCGCGGCGCTCGCCCTGCAGACGGCGGACGGCACGATGGTCCCGCTCTATGCGTCGAGCACGCTGGAGCAGGCGGCGTACGTGCTCGAGCACTCCGACGCGCGCGTCGTCTTCGTGGACAGCGACGCTCTCTTGCGGCGCGTGCTCGGCGCGCTGCCCTCGCTGCCGGCG
>CAIUAC010000961.1 GCA_903896985.1 uncultured Sandaracinus sp. | reverse complement strand
CGTCGTCGTCGAAGGTGTCCACCGTGCGCAGGCTGTGCCGCGCCGCGAACACGATGGCGACCACGACCTCGCGCACCTCGACGATCGGCGCGCCGCGCAGCGGGCGCTGCCCCGCGCGGATCTGCTCGCGCTCGACCATCGGCAGCATGGTCACGCTCCAGCGCGCGCACACGCTCTCCCACGCGGACGACGAGCCAGCGGGCTCGTCGATCGCATAGGCGGTGTCGAACGTCTCCGCGAGAAAGCGCTGCAGCGCCTCTCCATCGCTGCGAACGCGCTCGAGTCGCGTGCTCATTCGAAGCTCGGCGCGCGCCTCAGAGCGAGAGGTCGTCGTCCATCGCGGCGCCCTTGTATTTCAGGCGGTACTTCGCGTCGAGGTCGGAGTACTTGCGCGCCAGCGCGATGTCCGTGCTCAGGCGCGGCGACCAATACGCGCCGTACTTCGACCAGTCGGTCGCCTTGAGGCTGAACACCTTCTGCAGCTGCGCGTTCACGTCGAGCCCCTGCTCGGCCCACATCGCCTGCGCCGCGCCGACCTCGCAGAACCGCTCGAACGTGCACGGCTCCGGGCCGTCCGCGGCTTGCCCCTGCGCGCTCGTGAACGCCGCGCCGTACTTCGTGGCGATGGCGCCCGTCACATCGCCCTGCATCTTCGTCATCCAGCCCGCGTTGATGGCGTCCCACTTCGCGCGGTCCATGCCGTAGCCGGCGAGCACCTTGTTGACGTCCGCCGCGGTCGCGTCCATCGCGAGCTTCGTCATCGCCACGGCCGCCGTCGCCCAAACGTCGACGGAGATCCCCTCGACGGGCGCGAGCAAGGTCGGATCGGCCGCGGCCGCCGCCGCCTGTTTCGCGGCCATCTGGCCCATGCGCGCCGTCATCGCGGCGTTCGTGAACTCGTCCTTCACGGTGACCTGCGGCAGTCCGTCGCTGTCGGTCGCGATGTGCGACCACTTCGCCTGGAAGTACTGGGAGACGTTCTCCCACTCGGCCTTCGAGAAGCCGATGGACGCGTAGGCCTGCGCGGGCTCCGCGCCGTCCTGCTGCGCGCCCTCGAAGGCGAAGAGCGTCGCCCAATACGTCTCGGGCGCGCGGACGTCGAGGTTCTTGAGGTCGATGCGCTGCGCCTCGCAGCGCGCCGCGAACGCCTGCAGGTCGGCGTACTCCTTCTCGACGTAGGCCCGGCGCTCGGCGGGCGACTTCTCCCGCGGTTCGTCGTCGTCGTCGCTCGAGTCAGCGCGCGCGCTCGAGGTGCTGTTCGCGCTCGGCGCGGAAGGGGCCGAGAGCGCCGCAGGCTCGTCCTTCGCCAGGCCAAACAACTTCATGAAGAAATCGATGATCGACTGGATGAAACCCATGGCATCCCCTTATTCGTGGCGTGTCTCCGACCGCGCGAGCATCGCTGGCGAGCGCCCCTCGGACAAGCAGAAAACCTAGCGCGGCGCCGCGAGCGCGACGCAAATCGGGATCATGTGTACAGCCGCGCGACCTGTGCGCGGAGCCACCAACTCAGCTGCTGACGGCGTCGGAAGCTCGGCAGTTGACTGAAGGTGTCGAGCGCCTCTTGGAGCGCCGCCTGCGCGGCGTCGCGGTGCCCGCAGCGGCGTCGCGTCAGCGCGAGCTTCAGATAGCCCTCGACGGATGAGCTGTTGGACTCGACGTAGCGCTCGTACGCGTCCTCCGCCTCTTCGTCGCGCTTCAAACGCGTCAGCGCGTCCCCCGCGACGAGGTAGGGCTCGCCGAAGCGCAGGCGACTATCCGTCTGCACCGCGCTGACGAGCGCCTCGAGCGCGCTCTCGTGTTCGCCGATGCGGTGCCGCGCGACGCCGGTCAGGTAGAGCAGCTCGGGGTTCATGGGCTCGCGCTTGCGCGCCTCGTCGAGGAGCTGCAGCGCCGCGCGCGGGCGGAGCCGCTCGAGGTAGATCCCCGCGAGGTCGCGCCGCGCCGTCAGGTTCGCCGGGTTCGATTGCACCTGCGCGCGCAGCTGGCGAATGCGCCCCATGGTGCGCAGCAGCACGAACGGATCCGGGACGAACCGGCGCAGCAGGAAGAACACGACGATCCCCGCGAGCAGCCAGGGGTACTGGAGCGCGTACGCGAGGACGATGAAACCGAGATAGTAGGCCCAGTAACCCATGGACGATCGGCGAGAGTCTACGCCGAGACGCGCCCAGACCTGCCCTCGAATGAGCGTCAGCCGCGCGAACGACGGCGGAGGCGCCAGCCGAGGAGGCTGCCGACCGCGAAGAGCGCAGCGAGCGCCCCGCCTCGGTCGTCACGCCCGTGGCCGAGGTCGCAGGACAAGCCCCCGGCGCCGCGGAACGTCAGGCCGGTGCCGGGCGGCAGGTTCGCGTCGACGTCCGGCGTCCCCGCGTCGAAGGGCACCGTGCCAGCGTCCTGCTCAGGGCCCGCGTCGGGCTCGACCGGCATCCCCGCGTCGCTCGGGTCCACGCCGCCATCGCTCATTCGACAGGTGTTGCCCGGGTCGCAGAGGCACACGTCCGTGCCGTTCGGCATCCCGTCCCCGTCGCAGTCGCCATAGGCCCACGGGACCGTGCCGTACGGGGCGGTCGACTCGCCGGCGGTCGTCCGAAAACAAGCGGCGATGGCCTGCG
>CAIUAC010000960.1 GCA_903896985.1 uncultured Sandaracinus sp. | reverse complement strand
GGGCTGCGGCGTCGGCGCGGGGGCGGGCAGCGGCGCGGCGCGCACGGGCGTTTGCGTCGGCGCGGGCGCTGGCAGCGGCTCTGCGCGCGGCGTCGGCGGCGCTGAGCTCCACATCGGCGGCTGCAGCGACATGGCCCTCCGCGAGGGCCCACCGCCGGCGGCGACGTACAGCGCGTCGCCGAGCTCCTTCGCGCTCTGAAAGCGCTGCGCGGGATCCCGCGCGCAGGCGCTCGCGAACCACGCGTCGACCCCCGGCGGCAGCTCAGGGCGCAGCGTCGTCAGCTTGGGTAGTGGCGCCACGCTCACGCGCACGCTCGTCGCGGCGATGCCCCCGCCGTCGAACGGCGACACGCCCGTCATCGCCTCGAAGGCGAGCGCCCCGAGCGCCCAGACGTCGCTCGTCGCCCCGACGACTCCGCCGTGCATCTGCTCCGGGCTCATGTAGGCGACGGTGCCTACCGCGACGCCCGCCTCCGTCACCGACGCGCGCCCGAGGTCGAGGGCGACGCCGAAGTCCACGAGCTTCGGCGTGTAGGGCAGGGCGCCGACCTCCGCGCCGGGCTTCGGCGTCGCGAGGAAGACGTTGTCCGGCTTCAGGTCGCGGTGGACGATGCCCGCCTCGTGCACGCGCTCGAGGCCCTTGGCGAGCTGCCTCACGAGCTGCGCGACCTCCCACGCGGGGAGCGGGCCGCGCTCCGCGATCGCGCGCGACAGCGGCGCCCCCTCGAGGAGCTCCATCACGAGATATGGCCGACCGCCCGGCGCGAGGCCGTAGTCGAGCACCTCGGTGACGAAGGGCGAACGGATCGCCGACGCCGCGCGCGCCTCTCGCTCGAAGCGGGCCCGCGTCTCGGGGTGCGTGATGAAGTCGTCGCGGATCAGCTTGATCGCGACGGGCGTGCCGAGCGACGCGTGCGTGCCACGCCACACGGTGCCCATCCCGCCTTTGCCGACGAGCGCGTCGATGCGCCAGCGCCCGTCGAGCACCGTGCCGTGGCCGACGGCGCCCTCCGAGCCCGGCGGGGTCGAGCGGCGCGCGCGATCGAGCCGCGCCTTGAGCTCCCCGAAGTCGAACGGCTTCGTCACGTAGTCGTCGGCGCCCGCCTCGAGCCCCGCGACGATGTCCTCTTTGTTCGTTCGGGCCGTCAGGAGCACGAGGAACGGCCCGCCCTCACGCGGCTTGGCCGCGCGCACGGCGCGACAGACGGACGGCCCATCGAGCCCCGGCATCATCCAGTCGAGCAGCGCGAGCGGCGGCGGATCTGGCGCCTCGAGCGCCTCGAGCGCCGCGCGCCCGTTGTCGACGACGGTGGGCGCGTATCCCCAGCTCCGCAGCAGCATCAGCAGCAGGGCCGCCGTGGCCTCCTCGTCCTCGGCCAGCAGGACGCGTCGATCTTCTGAGGGGCTCTCCATCGGCGGGGGCGACACTATCCTGTCGCGGCGACGGAAAGAAGAGAGGCGCTGAGCCTCACGGCCGAGCGCCTCTCGTCGAGCGGGTCCCGTCAGGCGACGGGGCAGCGGCTCAGAACCAGTAGTAGATCGCGCGGATCGAGCCGGTGAAGAGGTCCCATGGCTCCTCCTGCACGGTCGTCGCGAGCGCGATGCTGCTCACGGAGGTGATCGTCGAGCCATCGGGGTTGCCGAAGTCGTTCTCGAGCGAGCCCGAGTGGAACGCGAACGAGAGGCCGACGGTGCCCTGGAGCGCCAGCTCCGGGATCCCGATGAAGCCGAAGTGAACCTCTGCGCCGACGCGCGCGCCGAGGCTGAAGAGGAAGCCGCCGAGGGTCTGATCCTCGTTGGCGGTCGCGCCGTAGATCGTGCCCGAGCCGAAGCCGAGGTCGACCTCGGGGACGAGCTGGAAGCTGTAGTGCTGGCCCGAGTAGAGCGAGACCGGGATGCCGCCGTGGATGGCGAGCGCGAAGCCCGACGCGCCCGGGATATCCGTCACGCCGCCGCCGGAGGTCGGCGCGTCACGCGTGCCGCTGACGCTCGTGTAGCCAAAGCCGAGCGCGAGATCGAGGCCGATGCCGTTCGAGAGCCAGTACCGGATGCCGACCGCGGGCGTCGAGACCGTGAAGCCGCTCGCCGCGTCGGGGCCGAGGGCCACGCCGCCGACGCCGAACCAGCCGACGCCGAGATGACCGACCGCCGCCGCGTGATCGCCCGCGCCCGTGCTGCTCGCCGGGG
>CAIUAC010000959.1 GCA_903896985.1 uncultured Sandaracinus sp. | reverse complement strand
GATGCGTCCCTGGAGCCAACTGGGTTTTGCGGGCTTGATCTCGTCAGGCACCGGCTGAGCGTGCGGGATCGCGCGCTCGCTGCAAGCGCTTCTGCGCGGGCGCTCGTCGGCGAATCGCACACGACTGCTACGCCCGGCGTCGGTCTGGGATACCTTGCTCGCCCGCCGACTCGCTGCTCTGAGGCGCTCGCTCGCGCCTGCGAAGGACTCTCATGCACGCACTCTCACGCTCGTCTGCTCGCGTCGCCGCCCTCACCCTCGCCTTCGCGGCGGGCTGCGGAGGCGCGCAGCACGGCTCGTCCGTCACCGGCGCGGGGCACCTCGAGCGCGCGCGCTTCAATCAGCTCGCGCTCCGCCTCGAGCTGCCGCTGTTCTGGGACACGGACACGAACGGCAACGGCGCGCCTGATCCGGCCGAGGTGCGCTCGCTGCTCTTCTATCCGACGAGCCCCGCGTGGGTCGAGGGCGGCTCGTTCACGCCCGCGTTCGAGGCGGCGCGTCGCGCGATCGAGGTCGAGGACGCGCGCCCGGCGCCGACGGATCCGCGGCGCGCGCTCGTCGTCAGCGAGCTCGATCACGCGGCGCCGACGCTCGTCGAGACGGATCTGACGGCGCTGACGCCGCCGCATCAGGCGTTCGCGCGGCATATGCTCGAGGTCGCGCGGCTGATCGATCGGCTCTACGCGCGGCAGATCGGGATGGCGGCGCTCGAGGGGCGCGTCGACCGCACGGACTCCGCGAGCGCGAGCCTCTTCCGCCGCAATTGGGGGCCCGCGTGCGCCGGCTCGACGACCGAGCGCGACCCGCTCTGCTCGGCGATCGCGGGCGCGCCGCATCAGCCGGTGGACGTCTATCCGGCGTCGCTGCAGACGGGCGACGACTCGTTCTGCGCCGCGCTCGAGGCGCGCCCGAACGCGACGGCGCTGCTCACGCCGTTCACCGCCGTGCGCGAGGCGGAGCCCATCGCCGACGCCGCGCCGGGAGCGCTCGTCGCCATCCCGTACACGCTCGCCTATGCGGACTTCATGCGGCCGATCGCGGCAGAGCTTCGCGCCGCCGCCGACGCGATGACCGACCCCGCGGAGACCGCGCTCGTCACCTACCTGCGCGCGGCGGCGACGAGCTTCGAGACGAACGACTGGGTCCCCGCCGACGAGGCTTGGTCGCGCATGAGCGTCCGGAATTCGGCGTGGTACGTGCGCGTCGGTCCCGACGAGACGTACTGGGAGCCCTGCTCGCAGAAGGCGGGCTTTCACCTGACGTTCGCGCGCATCAACCAAGGATCGCTCGTCTGGCAGGACCGCCTCTCGCCGCTGCGCGCGGACATGGAGGGCGCGCTCGCGGCGCTCGTGCCGGGCGCGTACGCGGCGCGCGACGTGCGCTTTCAGCTGCCCGACTTCATCGACATCACGGTCAACGCGGGCGATGACCGCGACTCGTTCGGCGCGACCATCGGGCAGAGCCTGCCGAATTGGGGGCCCGTGTCGGACGATGGGCGCGGGCGCACCGTCGCGATGAGCAACCTCTACACCGACGCCGACAGCAACGCGCGCGGGCGCGCGCAGGCGGCGTCGCTGCTGCAGTCGATGGACGGCTACACGGAGGAGCCGACGGCGGGGCTGCTCTCGACGATCCTCCACGAGGCGAGCCACAACCTCGGGCCTTCGCACGACTACCGCGCCAACGGACACACCGACTCGGAGTCGTTCGGCGGGCAGCTCGCGTCGATGCTCGAGGAGCTGAAGGCGCAGTCGGCGGCGCTCTTCTTCGTGGACTTCCTGCGCACGCGCGGGGTGCTCACGGAGGAGCAGGCGCGGAGCGTCTACGTCGACTCGATCGTCTGGGCGTTCGGGCACATCTCGCGCGGGATGTACGAGCCGGGCGGGCAGCGTAAGGCGTACAGCCAGCTCGCGGCGATCCAGATTGGCGCGCTGCTCGACGACGGCGCCCTCCGCTGGGACGCCGACGCGCTCGCCGCCGACGGCACGCACCACGGCGCGTTCGCGATCGACTTCGCGCGCGTGCCCGCCGCGTGCCGCGCGCTGATGGAGCGCGTGATGCACCTCAAGGCGACGGGTGACCGCCCCGCAGCCGAGGCGCTCGCCGCGCTCTACGTCGACGGGCCGCGCGTGCCGCAGGCGGCCATCGTCGACCGCTACAAGAGCTTCCCGCAGGGGAGCTTCGTGTACGCCGTGACGGTGCCGGGCGCCGCGGCGCAGCCATGAGCACGGAGACTTCCACGCCCGCGACGTCGGACCCCGAGGCGCGCTGGCTGCGGGAGGTCTATCAGGGCCACAGCACTCGGCAGCTGACGGTGCGCGCCGTCGTCGCGGGGATGCTCCTCGGCGGCGTGATGTCGCTCTCGAACCTCTACATCGCGCTGAAGACCGGGTGGAGCTTCGGCGTGACGATCACGGCGGGGATCCTCGCGTTCGTGATCTTCGGCGTGCTGAAGAAGCTCCGCCTCGCGCGCACCGAGTTCGGGATGCTCGAGAACAACGCGATGCAGTCGGTGGCGAGCGCCGCGGGCTACATGACGGGCGGCGGCACGGTGGCGGCGATGCCCGCGCTGATGATGGCGACGCACTCCGTCATCCCTTGGTATGTGTTCTTCCTGTGGATCGCCACCGTCGCGATGATGGGCGTGTTCATGGCCATCCCGATGAAGCGGCAGATGATCAACCAAGAGGGGCTGAAGTTCCCCTCGGGCATCGCCGCCGCCGAGACGCTCCGCGGGCTTCACCCCGAGGAAGCCGCCGCGATGGACCGGCACCGCGACGAGGCGCGGCGCAAGTACGCGAGTGACGCCGAGCATCCGGCGAGCGACGTCGCGGACGCGTCCGCGGCGAGCAGCGGGGACGCCGCCGTCGCGGGCAAGGCGCTGCTCTGGGCGGGCTTGGTCGGGGTCGTGTTCACCTGGCTCCGCGAGGCGAAGGCGAGCTGGCTGCCGAGCTTCCATCTGCCGTCGGAGATCGAGTTCCCGTTCAAGCTCGGCGGCGTCGCGGCGAGCAAGTGGACCATCTCGCTCGACACCTCGCTCTTGCTCGTCGCGGCGGGCGCAATCATGGGCTGGCGCTCGGCGTGGAGCATGATGCTCGGCGCGGTCGTCAACTACTTCGCGCTCGCGCCCTACGGCGTCGCGACGGGCGCCATCGCCGAGGTGAAGTACCGCGCGATCGTCGGGTGGACGGTGTGGTTCGGCTCGTCGTTCTTGCTGACCTCCGGGCTGCTCTCGTTCGCGTTCTCGTGGCGGCAGATCGCGCGCGCGTTCGGGGACCTCGGCAGGCTGTTCGGCAAGGGCAGCGGCGCTGGCACGGACAGCGCCGACCCGCTCGCGAGCGTCGAGGTGCCGATGAAGTGGTTCGTGCTCGGCATGGCGGCGTTCAGCCCGCTCGTCGCGGTGCTCGCGTGGCTGTTCTTCGGCATCGCGTGGTGGATGAGCGCCATCTGCGTCGTGATGTCGTTCTTCATCGCCATCGTCGCGTGTCGCGCGACGGGCGAGACGGACACGACGCCGACTGGCGCGCTCGGCAAGATCACTCAGCTGACGTTCGGCGGGCTCGCGCCCGGGAGCATCCCGACCAACCTGATGTGCGCGTCGATGAGCGCGGGGGTCGCGATTCACTCGGCGGATATGCTCACCGACCTGAAGTCGGGGTATCTGCTCGGCGCCAAGCCGCGGCAGCAGTTCTTCGCGCAGTTCTTCGGGGTGATCGCGGGCTCTGCGTTCGTCGTGCCGGCGTTTCGGCTGCTCGTGCCGAACGAGTCGGTGATCGGGACCCCCGCCGTGCCCGCGCCCGCCGCGCTCGCGTGGTTCGCCGTCTCGAGCGCGCTCGCCCGCGGGCTCGGGGAGCTATCGCCGAGCGCGCGCGTGCTGATCGTCGCGGGCGGGATCCTCGGCATCGTGTTCGTCCTCGCCGAGCGGCTGTTCCCGAAGGCGAAGCCGTACATCCCGTCGGCGGTGGGGTTCGGGCTCGCGTTCACGCTGAGCTTCTCGAACGTGCTCTCGATGTTCCTCGGGGCGCTGCTCGCCCTCGCCCTCGCGGCGCGCAAGCCGCGCCTCGCCGAGCGCTTCACCGTGCCGGTGTCGTCGGGGATCATCGCGGGCGAGTCGCTCGTCGGCATCGCCATCAAGGCGCTGGTGATCTTCAAGCTGCTCGAGTGAACCCCGCACAGATAATTCTTTCCGGGTGGCAGAAAGATTGAAACGCTGAGGCCGCGGCTCCGACCGACGACGACCGCCAACATCGCGGGAGGAGACGGCAACGCCATGTCCGGGATGGAGTCTGTTCTTCAGCTCGTCGACGAGCGCGCGGATGACCTGGACGCGCCCCTCGAGTCGGAGATTCGTCCTCTGAAGGGGCAGTCCGAGCCCGACGCCGGAGCTGCGGCGGCGAGGCGCGGGAACGCTCTGTTCGCGGCCGTCCTGCGGCAGTCGCCCCTTTACCTCTACGTCAAGGAGGTCACGCCGACGGAGAGCCGCACGGTGCGGGCGAGCGACAACATCGGGGAGCTGACGGGCGTCCCGGCGGCGCAGATGGTCGGGCGGACCATGGAGGGGCTGTTCCCGGCCGACTTCGCAGCCGCGATCACGCGCGACGACTGGGACGTCGTGTCGAGCGGGCAGGTGCGCCTGCTGGAGGAGAGCCTCCGAGGGCGCATCTACCAGACGATCAAGTTCCCCCTGGCGGTCGGCGACGAGACGCTGCTCGCGGGCTACACGCTCGACATCACCGCGCAGCGCGCGGCGG
>CAIUAC010000958.1 GCA_903896985.1 uncultured Sandaracinus sp. | reverse complement strand
CGTCGTCGTCGAGCGCCCGCGCCCGCCGGCGGTGCGGCTCGGCCGGGCGCGCGAGTACCTGTATCCGACCGCGTTCGCGCTGGCGATGGTCACGCCGGTGCTCTCGGTGCTGCTCGTGCTGCGCTGGCGCAAGCGGCAGCGCGCGCGGCGGGCGCCTCCGGCGGCGTGACGCGTCGGCGGACGAGGACCGGCGCGGCCCTCAGTCCTTCGGGTCGAGGCGGTCGCGCAGCCAGTCGCCGGCGAGGTTGAAGCCGAGCACCGTGGCGGCGATCGTGCCGCCGGCGAAGAGCGCGACGTGCGGGAAGCGCAGGAGCACGGAGCTGCCCTGATCGAGGAGCGCCCCCCAGCTCGCGGCCTTGCCAGGCCCGAGGCCGAGGAAAGAGAGCGTGGACTCGGCCAGGATCGCGCCGCCGAGGCCGCTCGTCGCTTGGATCACGAGCGGCCCGCCGAGGTTCGGCAGCACATGCCGGAGCAAGATGCGCGCGTCGCTCATGCCGAGCGCGCGCGCCGCTTGGATGTACTCGCGCTCGCGGATGGCGAGCGTCTGCCCGCGGGCGACGCGGGCGTAGATCACCCAGCCGTTGGCGACGAGCGCGACGACGAGGTGCAGCACGCCCGGGCGCGCGACGACGGCGAGGAGCGCGACGTTGAGCACGACCGAGGGGAACGACTGCACGAGGTCGGCGACGCCGGTGACGGCGTGATCGAGCGCGCCGCCGCGATAGCCCGCGAGCGCGCCCACGAGCGTGCCGACGAGCACCGAGAGCGCGACGACGAGGAAGCCGATCGTGCCCGCGAGGCGCGCGCCGTAGAGCAGCACGCTGAGCACATCGGTGCCGTTGTCGCCGGTGCCGAGCGGGTGCGCGAAGGAGGGGCGCGCGTACTCGTGCGCGAGGTCGATGTGCGCGGGATCGTGGGGCGCGATGAGCGGCCCGAAGACCGCCGCGAGCACGAAGAGCGCGACGAGCACGACGCCGAGCGGCAGGCGCCGCAGGTGCTTGCGCCAGCGGCTCAAGAGAGCCTCACGCGCGGGTCGACGAGCCCGTAGGCGACGTCGACGGCGAGGTTCACGCCGACGTAGAGGAGCGCGACGACGAGCACGCAGCCCTGCACGACGGGGATGTCGCGCGCGAAGAACGCGTCGAGGAACAGCGAGCCGAGCCCCTCGCGCTCGAAGATCTTCTCGGTGATCACGGTGCCCGAGAGCACCGCGCCGAGCTGCGCGGCGCCGACGGTCATGACGGGCAGGAGCGCGTTGCGGAGGCCGTGCACGAAGACGACCTTCACGCGCGAGACGCCGCGCGCGCGGGCGGCGAGGATGTACTGCTCGGAGAGCACCTCGATCATCGCGCCGCGCGTCTGCCGCGTCAGCACCGCCGAGAGCGCCGCGCCGATCGTCAGCGCGGGCAGGAGCAGCCCGCGCAGCCCAGCGTCCTCGTCGCCGGGGAGCGGCAGCACGCGGAGCACGACGCCGAAGAGCAGGATCAGGAGCGGCCCGAGCCAGATCGACGGCACCGCGAGCCCGAAGAGCGCGACGGCGCGGGCGCCGGTGTCCCACGCGGAATTGCGCTTCATCGCGGCGAGCGAGCCGAGCGGCAGCGCGAGCAGCCAGGCGATGACGAACGCGGCGAGCGCGAGCGCGAGCGTCGCCGGGAAGACCTGCGCGATCAGGGACGAGACGGTCTCGTCGCTGCGGCGGAACGAGTGCCCGAGCGTGCCGTTGGCGACGTCGCCGACGAAGAGCGCGTACTGCGAGAGCAGCGGCGCGTCGAGGTGCAGCGCCGTGCGGAGCGCCGCGCGGTCCCCTGCGGAGGCTTGGTCGCCGAGGATCGCGTCGACGGGATCGCCGGGCACCGCGCGCACGAGCAGGAACACGAGCGTCACGACGCCGAGCACGGTCAGCAGGGCTCGGAGCCCGCGGGCGCCGAGATAGCGGAGCAATCCCGCAGACATGGTTCAGTGCCGCACTACGCTGCGCGCGCAGAAAGGGCCAATTAGCGGCGGGCTGCGGCGCGGTGCGCGGCGACGGTGCGGGCGGCTGCGGAGCTCGCTGCGGCTCAGGGCGTCGCGGCTGCGGTGCTCGCTGCGGCTCAGGGCGTCGCGGCTGCGATGCTCGCTGCGGCTCAGGGCGTCGCGGCGGGCGGCATGGCGCAGAAGCGCGACGGGCCCTCGAGCACGACGGCGGCGACGGAGGCCGCGCTGACGCAGCGGTAGCCCTCGTCGGTGCGGCAGTCGGAGTCGGACGTGCACGAGTACATGCAGAACGACTCGGTCAGGCGCGGCACATCCGAGCGGAACTGCACGCAGCTCGCCTCGCCGCTCGGGCAGGTGCCGACGTCGCAGCCGGCGATCGTGCAGTAGCCGCCCGGCTGCGCGAGGTCGCAGATGCGCGTGCCGTTGATGTCGCAGTCGGTCGAGGAGCCGCAGGTGTCGCCGATGGCGGGCGAGCAGCCGACCGCGAGCGGCAGGGCGCCGGCGAGCGTGAGGGCGAAGGAGACGAGGAGGCGGCGACCGAACATGGGGCGCGGAAGGTACGCGAACGGCAACGCGCGCGCCAATCGCTGTGCGCGGCGCTGCCGGGAACACGCGGGGCTCGCCGCGTCGTTGCGTCGGCGTGATGGGGACCACAGGCTGCGCGCAGGTGACTCACGCGCGCGCCGTCGCGGTCGTGTTGGCTGCGCTGCTCGGGCTCGGTGCGGCGGGCGTGCGCGCGCAGGACGCAGAGGGCAGCGCGGTCGACGGCGCGGAGGAGGGCGCGGCGGGGCTCGGTGCGGAACCGCCGCTAGGGACAGCGCAGCCGCTCGACACGGCGCAGCCGCTCGACACGGCGCAGCCGCTCGGCACAGCGCAGGCGCCCGACACGGCGCAGCCGCTTGGCACAGCGCAGGCGCTCGACACGGCGCAGCCGCTGCTCGGCGTGCAGCCGCTCGTCG
>CAIUAC010000957.1 GCA_903896985.1 uncultured Sandaracinus sp. | reverse complement strand
GCCCCACGACCTCGTCAGCGCCCCGCTGCGCGCCCCGCGGGCGGGTCCACGAGCGCGCGGTTCGCGCCTCGCGCGGGCTGAGCGCCGACCGCGAGGACGTCGGCGCCCACGGGCGCGCTCGTCGAGCGAGGCGCGAGGTCGTGGGCGCCGGGGAGGGCTCGCGGAGGCCCACCCACGAGGTCGTGGGCGCGGGGGAGGGCTCGCGGAGGCCGCCTCACGACGCCGTGGGCGGGCCCTCGTGACCGAAAACCTGAGGAGTTACGGGCTCGGGGGCGCGCCGGGCGTCGCGGGCGTCGTCGCGGCGGCCCGCTTGGCCTTGGGGCGGTCGGGGATGACGGCGTGGATGTCGGCCTCGGACTTGCCGTCGGCCTTCCACGCGCGCTTGAGGCCGGCGAGGGCGAGCTGCGTGGCGTGCGCGACGGCGGTCTTCATCTTCGTGGCGAGCTCGACGCGGGCGCGGAGCGGCTCGGCGGTGGCCACCAGCGCGCGCAGCGAGGCGCTCGACGCGCTGACCTCGGCGGCGAGCGCGGCGGCGCGCTCCGCGGGGAGGCGAGGGTGGATGCCCGAGCGCAGCAGCTCCGCGAGCATGTCCATGCGGTCGGGCTGCCCGTGGACGTCGCCGGCCGCGTAGTAGGCGAAGCCGCCCGGGAAGAGGAGGTCGTAGGTGACGTCGTTCGCGGGGCGGCCGATGTCGTTCCACACCTCGTCGGAGGTGCGCCCGAGCAGGTCGTCCGCGCTCTGATTGCTCACCTCGAGCGCCGCGAGCGCGGGCGCCGCGGCGGCCTTGGCGGCCACGAGGCGCGCGTCGATCATGGCGGCGAGCCCGAGCACGACGCCGAGCCGCAGCTCCGCCCCGGTCTGCCAGTCGCCGCCGCGCGCGCGGGCCCTGTTCAACGTCGTGTTGCCGTCGGCGATGATGTCGTCCACCGCGGCGTCCTTGCGAATCGTCTCTCCCATATGGCCTCCCTTCGGGGGTCTCCTTCGCCCCCGAGACGGTGCCGAGAGTCCCGAAAGCGCCCCGCGGGCGTCAAGCGAGATCGGCGGACGAGCAGGGCGCACATCACGGCCCCGGAGGGCGGGCGGAGCTTCCTCGTCGAGCCGCCGTCCTGAGCGTTGCCCGCGCTGCCTTCGGCCGTTTCTCCGGGTGCGTCCGGGTGACTTCGGGGCACAGTTGGCCGGTGTCCGGCTCGCGCAGGATCGGCAGCACGCTGGCCGTCGTGGTGGGGCTCGTCGTCGCGGCGGGCGGGCACGCGCACGTCCGGGCGCAGCCTCACGCGCGCTCGGTCACGCTCGCAGAGGCGCTCGCCGCGGCGGGCGCTGCGCCTGAGCTGCGCGGGTTCGCCCTGAGGACCGAGGCGGCCAGCGCGAGCGCAGACGCGGCGGGGGGCTTGCCGCCCACGTCGGTGTCGGTGGGCGCGACGAGCGCGACGGCGCGCCTCGTCGTCGCCGCGTCGGTGCCGCTGCCCATCTTCGGCACGCTCGGCGCCGAGGAGCGCGTCGCGCGGGCAGGCGTGGAGGTCGCGCGGGCCGAGCAGCGCACGGCGTCGAGCGACCTGCGCCTGCGCCTCGCCGGGG
>CAIUAC010000956.1 GCA_903896985.1 uncultured Sandaracinus sp. | reverse complement strand
CGCGCTGGCGTCCGGCTCGCGGTCGCCTGAGTACGCCGCGGCGCTGAGCCTCGCGTCCTCGAAGTTCGCGCGCACCGGCGGCATACAGCCGCCGAGCGTCAAGGAGCCGAGCCCGAGGAGGGCGATCACGGTCTCCGGGGCTCGCAGCTGCCGCGAGGCGCGGCTGACGAGCGCGCGCAGCGAGGGCTCGGCGAACGCCTGGGCGAGCGTGGGGATGCGGCGGTGGGTGCGGGCGTCTTTGGGCGGCGTCACGCAGGGGAAACGCGCGCGGCGCCGCGACCTTACAGCCGACCTCGCAGGCCCCTCCGCGGTGGCCTCGCCGGAGCGCTCAGGTCTCGGAGCTGTCGAGCTTGTCGACGGTGCGCAGCGCGGGGAAGAGGCTCGCCCAGAGCCCGACGACGCAGAGCGTCCCGATGCCGCCGACGACCACCGCGCGGATGGCGCCCGCGGGGCCGTCGCCGAAGAGCGTGGCGACCACGCCCGACTCGAACTCGCCGAGCTCGTTGGAGGCGCCGACGAAGACCATGTTCACCGCGCTCACGCGCCCGCGCATCTCGTCGGGCGTGCGCAGCTGGATCAGCGTCTGCCGCACGAACACGCTGACCATATCGCTCGCGCCGATGACGAAGAGCGCGGCGAGGGAGAGCGGGAAGCTCCGCGACAGGCCGAAGGTGATCGTCGCGAGGCCGAAGACGGCGACGGCCGAGAACATCCAGCGCCCCGACCGGCGCGAGAGCGGGCGCTGCGAGAGCCAGAGCGCCATCGACGCGGCGCCGACCGCCGGCATCGCGCGCATCCACGCGAGGCCGCCGACGCCGACGCGCAGCACGTCCTCGGCGAACACCGGCAAGAGCGCGACCGCGCCGCCGAGCAGCACGGCGAAGAGATCGAGCGAGATGGCCCCGAGCAGCACCGGCTTGCTGCGCACGTAGCGCACGCCGGCGAAGAGCGAGTCGAGCGTGACCGTGACGCGCCGGGCGACCTGCGGCCGCGCGCGGACCACGAGGAAGCCCACCGACGAGGCGAGCTCCACGACCAGGCAGGTCGCGTAGACCCACGTCGGCGCGCGCGCGAGCCCGTACACGAGCCCACCGAGCGCGGGGCCCGTGATCGTCGCGATCTGCCAGACCGTCGAGCTCCAGGCGATCGCGCGCGGCACGGTCGGTCCCGGCACGAGCGTCGGCATCAGGGCGCTCCCCGCGGGCCCGGCGAACGCGCGCGCCGTGCCGCCGAGCAGCAGCACCGCGTAGATGGCCGGCGTGCCGCCGGTGCCCGTCCAGGCGATCAGCGCGAGCAGCGCGGAGACGACCGCCTGGGCGACGCCCGAGAGCGAGAGGATCCACCGCCGGTCGAAGCGATCGGCGACGTGCCCGACGAAGAGCGAGAGCACGAACGCCGGCAGGAACTGCGCGAGCCCGACGAAGGCGAGGTCGAGGGTGCGCCCCGTCAGCCGGTACACGTGGTAGCCGACCGCGAGCCCCTGCATCTGGATGGCGACCGTCACGCAGAACCGCGACGCCTGATACGCGGCGTAGTCACGGTAGAGGAACGGGGAGCGTGGCCCTGCGGGTGCGGCGGCCGGGGCCTCGGGGACGGTCATCGCGGGGCCTGCATATACGGCTTGTGGCGCGCCGCGGCGAGCCCTAGAACGCCCGGATGGCTGAGGTCGTCATCTACACCACGCAGGTCTGTCCGTACTGCAACGCCGCCAAGGCGCTCTTCCAGAAGAAGGGCGTCGCCTTCAGCGAGATCGACGTCAGCGGCGACGCGGCCAAGCGCGCGTGGCTCGTCGAGGCGAGCGGGCAGCGCACGGTCCCGCAGATCTTCATCGACGGGAAGTCGTTCGGCGGCTTCAGCGACGTGAGCGCGCTCGATCAGCGGGGTCAGCTCGACGTAGCGCTGCGCGGCGAGACTTGAACGCGCCGCTCCGCGAGCCCGCGCCCGCGCTGCTGCGCAACGCGCTCCTGCCGCTGTCGATCATCGTCGCGATGGTCCTCTACTACGGCGTGCGGCTCCCCTTCGCCGTGGCCGCGGGCGGCGCGTTTCCGTTCCTCTTGCTCTACCTGCTCGCGCCGACCTGGGCGCGCGCGTCGGCCGCCGCGTTCGACCGCGACGTCGTGCCGCTGCTGATGCGCAAGGACCCCGCCGCCCTCAACGCGCGCTTCGATCGCTCGCTCGGGATGCGCCTCTTCGCTCCCCCCGCCGTCGTCGCCGAGCGCCGCGGCCTCGTCGAGGCGCAGCGCGGCCGACACGCCGGCGCGCGCGAAGCCTACCGCGAGGCCCTCGAGGGCTACGGCATCGGCGCGCCCCTCGCCGTGCTGCTCGGGCACGCGCACGCGTGCTTCGAGCTCGGCCTGACCGACGAGGCGATCCTCGCCTACGAGAAGGTGCTGATCCGCGACAAGTCGCTGCCGCTCGTCAAGAGCAACCTCGCGGCGACGTACCTGAAGCGCGGCAAGCCGGACGACGTCAAGGCCGCGCGCAAGCTGCAGCGCGACGCTTGACGGCTCCTCGCTGAGCTTCAGCCCCTGCCGAGCGAAATGCTGAGCTTCAGCCCCTGCCCAGCAAAATGCTGAGCTTCAGCCCCAGGGCAATCGAGTTCTCCGTTCCTGAGGTGGGACGGGGCTCATCCCTGCCCTCACCCTCGCCGTACGGGCTGCGCTAGATACCCTCTCCCGCGGCTGCGGGAGAGAT
>CAIUAC010000955.1 GCA_903896985.1 uncultured Sandaracinus sp. | reverse complement strand
GACACGAGCAACGACTCCGCGACGGCGATCGAGGTGACTTGCCCGTCGATTGGGTGAGGCGGACTTGGTTGTTCAGGCGCCGACCGGACGACCCGACCGGGGTTGGTTTCGGAACCCACGCTCGGCGTGCGACCCGACCGTGGTTGGTGTCGGAACCTACGCTCGGCGCGGAGTCATCGCCGGGCACCGCGCACCGTTTCCGTCCCCCCGACGCGTATTGGTCGCACGCGCAGGCCGCTCAACACCGCGCTCGAGCTCGCTCAGAGCCCGTCTCCGGTCGCACGCCATCCCGCCAGGCCCATTCACTCGCCCCGCGGACGCACGTCTCCCTCGACGGCCGCACTTCCCGCCCGCGCTCACCGCCGACTTGTCAGTCGCGCGCTACGTGACGACGGCGGCGCCGTGATGGCGCACCATCCACCACGTGCCGGCCGGGAACACAGCGTCGCGCAAACCGGCGCACCATCGCTCGAGCGCTGCGTCGTAGGCCGCCGCAAACGCGCGCAGCGCCCTAATCGCGGCCTTGTACGAGCCGGGTACCCCGCCAACCGCGAAGGTGGGATTGCGCGACACGAGTGCCTCGATGCTAGTCGCGCGGTCGTACGGCGACACCCTCTCTGCGCGGTCAGCGCCGAGGAAGTTCCAGCCCTTCTCGGCGACCTCTTCGCGCCCGCGAATCTCTTGCTCTTTGACCGACGCGCGGACCGCCCCGCGCCAGGCATCGGCGTCTTCCGGCGCGACGCTCGGCGGAAGCCCGAGTTCAAGCTCGGCGTAGTCGGGCCAGTAGTCGTTCTCGGCATCGAAGTAGTAGTCGGGGCGCGCGGCGCGCATGCGGCCACCGGCGAGGTCGGCGACACGGCTCTTGGCGCCCGGCCACTCACGCGCATACCGCACGAGCCCGGCAGCCACGGGATTCGTAAGCGCATAGCCGACGGCGTTGACGATCGCCTCGGGCGTTGTCAGCTGAACCACTGAAGTCTGTGCGTTGTCCCAAACCGCGCCCTCCCACTCGCGCAGGACCTTGAGTCCGAGCGCCACCAGCCGGTGGAAGAACGCGAGAAAATCGGGCAGTTCGCCGCGCGTGTCGGTCGCCACGAGGTGGTAGTGAGACGACATCACGTCGAACGCGTGGACGGCCAGGCCGTAGCGCGTGGCCGAGACCGCGAGCGCATAGACGAACAGCTGTCTCACCTCACTGTCTGGCCGGAGCAGGAAGTGCCGGCGCAGCGTGCGGCGCGTGATCAGAACGGTGGAGCCGACGACGACAGGGCGAGCGCGGGACATGCGCGAGCACCGAGCAGGAGATGTGCCGGAGACCGGGTGTGTGATTTCAAGGGGTTACAAGCGCGAAATGGCGAATCCGCCGGCGGACGCCGCCAGGCCGTCGGCGGATTCGCGTGCGCGAGGAGGGCACTGACCAGAACGGGAGCGACCAAGGCGCGCCTCGGTGCGGAGGTTACGGCGCGACCAAGGTTGAGGTCGTGGCGCGACCAAGGTTGAGGTCGTGGCGCGACCAAGGTTGAGGTCGTTGAGGTCGTCCCCACCAAGGTCGCGGGGTCGTGGAGGTTACCGCGACCAAGGTTGAGGTCGTGGCGACCAAGGTTGAGGTCGTGGACATCCGGCTCGGAGGTCGTGGACATCCGGCTCGTCGCAGTGCGGCTACGCTGCGCGGTAGCGCTCAGCTAGGCGCTTGCAGCGAGTTCGGCGACGGGGTCGGCGTCGGGCACGGGCCCTCGGTCGCGGTGTCGACGCCGCCCGCCGCGGCGGCGCAGCGCGTCGGGTGCGTCT
>CAIUAC010000954.1 GCA_903896985.1 uncultured Sandaracinus sp. | reverse complement strand
GTCTTCACTGCCCGTGACCTGGCCTCCGGGGCCATCTCGAACCTCGAGCGGAACTTCACGAGCCTCGACCGCCGCGTCGGGCTCGGCACCGAGAACATCCAGAGCGCGTTCCAGCAGCTCGGCGTCGGCCTCGCGGTCTTCACGGCTGGCGCCGCCACGGTGGGCGCGGCGTTCTCGCTCGCCAACGCCGCAGGCCGCTTCGAGCAGTCGATCGCCGCGGTCGCCGCCGTGTCCGGCGCTACCGCTGTAGAGTTGGAGCAGCTCCGCGGCGCGGCCATCGACGCGGGCATCGCCACGCAGTTCTCGCCCACCGAGGCGACGATGGGGCTCCGCGAGCTCGCGCAGGCAGGCTTCAACGCGCAGGAGTCGATGCAGCTCCTCATCCCCGTGCTCGACCTCGCCGCAGGTTCGCTCGGGGAGCTGTCGCCGCAGCAGGCGGCGGGGCTCGCCTCGCAGGCGATGAAGGCCTTTGGCATCTCGACGGACCAGGCCTCGATCTCGGTCGACCGCATGCTGCAGGCGGTCAACGTCTTCGCGCTCAACGCGAGCGAGCTGCCCATGGCGCTCGGCACCGCCTCGCGCGGCGCCCAGGCGCTGCATCAGTCGCTCTCCGAGACGCTCATCGCGCTCGGCCTCGTGAAGAACGTCATCCCCGGTGTCGAGCGTGCCTCCACCGCGACGGCGGTGGCGATGGAGCGCCTGGCCGACCCGCAGGTGCAGCAGCGCCTGCGCGGGATCGGCGTCGCCGTGGTCGACAGCCAGGGCGGCTTCCGCGCCTTCCTCGACGTGCTGGGCGACATGGCGCCGGCGCTCGATCGGATGAGCGAGTCGCAGCGCTCGGCCTTCCTGCTGCAGGCCTTCGGGCGCGAGGCGCTCGGAGGCGTGAACGCCATCCTCACGCAGGTGACGAGCGGCATCCGCACGAACACCGGCGAGACCGTGCGCGGCGCCCAGGCCATCGCGTACCTGCGCGACCAGTTCGAGAACGCTGGCGGCACGGCCGCGCGCTTCCGCGAGCAGATGCTCAACACGTTCGAGGGGCAGAAGCGGCTCCTCGCGGGGTCCCTCGAGACGCTCGCGATCGTCGCGGGCGAGCCCTTCGCCCAGGTCTTCCGTCCGCTCGTCACCATCGTCGTCGACGTGGTGAACGCCGTGCTCGGCGTCTTCCGCCAGCTGCCTGCGCCGGTGAAGCGCGCCTTCGCGGCGTTCGTCGTGGGAGCCGGGGCGGTCGTCGCGATGGTCGGCGCCGTCATCGCCGCCAAGGCAGGCATCGCGCTGCTCATCATCGGGCTCAAGGCGGCGGGCATCACCATCGGCGGCCTGCTCGCGACGATCCTGCCTGCGGTGCTCATCTTCGGCGTGCTCGCCCTAGCGGTCGCCGGCTTCGTCGTGGCCTTCCGGAACAACGTCGGCGGCATCGCGGACTTCTTCCAGGGCGTGGGAGCGCGCATCTCGCTCGCCTTCCGCGGGCTCACGCAGCTGTTCGACCAGGGCGGCTTCTCGGGCGCCGTGCGCGACGAGCTGAACCGCGCCGAGAACCAGGGGCTCAAGGACTTCCTCATCAACGTGTTCCTCTGGGTGAACCGCATCCGGAACTTCTTCGCGGGCATCGCGACGGGGTTCTCCGCGGGCATCGAGGCCGCGCGCCCGACGATCGACGCGTTCCTCAACGCGCTCCGGCGCCTCGGGACAGCGCTCGGCTTCCTCTCGGAGCGGGACGACGCAGGGACTGCCTCGTCGCGGTTCCGCGAGTTCGGCCTCACCGGCGAGCGCGTGGGCCGCGTGCTCGCGACCGTGTTCGAGCTGATCGTCCAGGCGATGACGGCCGTGGTCGAGGTGGCCGAGGGCGTCGCGCAGGGCTGGGAGTGGATCAGCGCTGGCGGCTCGGTGCTCTGGAGCGCGCTCTCGCAGCTCGGCTCGAAGATCCAGGAGGTCATCAACTACATGTTCGGCAGCACCTCGGCGACGCAGCAGAACGGCAGCGCCTGGACCGCG
>CAIUAC010000953.1 GCA_903896985.1 uncultured Sandaracinus sp. | reverse complement strand
GTGTACGCGCGGGAGCTCTCGTTCCCGAACACCTACACGCTCTCGAAGGCGCTCGCGGAGCAGCTGCTCGCCGAGCGCACCGATGTGCGCGTGAGCGTCGTGCGTCCGGCCATCGTCGAGTGCGCGCGCACCTATCCTTTCGCGGGCTGGAACGAGGGCATCAACACGAGCGGACCGCTGGTGTGGCTGCTCGCGGGCCCGTTCTTCGAATTGCCGTGCCGCCCCGACGTGCGCTTCGACGTCGTGCCGGTCGACGACGTCGCCAAGGGCACGATGCTGGTCGTCGCCGCCGCGGTCGCTGACACCGCGCCAGAGGTCGTCCAGATGGGCACCTCGCACGCGCGTCCGTTCACCGTCGGTCGCGCCGTCGAGCTGACCGCGCTCGGCGTGCGCAAGCACCACGATCGCCCGGGCGCGAGCAGCCTCGAGCGGATGCTCTTCCGCTACCTCGACGCGGTGCCCGTCCCGGCCGAGCGTCGCTCGCTGCTCTCGATCCCGACGCTGCGTCGGCACGCGAAGAGCGTGCGCGGCTGGCTCCACGAGATGCGCCTCGACGAGGCGCTGCCCTATCCGATGCGCAAGCTCGCTGGCGAGCAGGTGTCGCGTACGCAGGAGCGCGCGCACTCCGCGACGAGCGGACTCGAGACGCTGTTGCGGCGCGTCGATCAGATGCTGGTGCTCTACAAGCCCTTCATTCACGACCACGACTGGGAGTACCGCACCGACAGGATGGAGGCGCTCAGCGCGCGCCTCGTGCCGTCGGAGCGCGGGCACTTCGCGTGGAACGTGCGCGACCTCGACTGGCGCTCGTACTGGCTCGACGTGCAGATCCCTGGCCTCGCGACGTGGTGCTTGCCCCTGATGAACGGCAAGACCGTGCCCGATGACGCGCCGGCCGAGCCTCGCCTCAGGCTCGCGCGCTCGACCTCTCCTTCGGAGTTCCCGCCGAGCCTCCCGGCGACGCACTCCCACGGACCACTCCCCATGACGAACGCGCAGACCGCCGAGGAGGCGTGCGCGTGAAGACCGTCTTCGTCACCGGCGCGACCGGCTATCTCGGCGGCTACACCGTCACTCGTTTGCTCCGCGATCAGCCGGAGTTGCGCCTCGCCCTGCTCGTCCGCGGCAAGGACGAGCGCGAGGCGACCGAGAAACTCTGGCGCTCGCTGCAGCTGCACATGGACGCGCGCGAATTCTGGAGCGCGATCTCGCGCATCGACTTCGTGCTCGGTGATCTGACGAGCACGAAGCTGCGCCTCGGCATTGCGCCGGACGCCTACGAGCGCACCGTGCGCAGCGTCGAGTCGGTGCTGCACATCGCCGCCTCGCTCAACCGCAAGAGCGAGAAGGCGTGTCTCAACACCAACCTCCGCGGGACGCTCGCGGTCATCGAGCTCGCGCGCGACGTTCAGGCGCGCGGCGGGCTGCGGCGCTACTCGCACGTCTCGACGGTGGCTGTTTGCGGAGAGCGCGACCGCGAGACCGTGCAAGAGGACGACGCGGTCGACTGGGACCGCTCGGACTACGACCCCTATGGCCGCACGAAGAAGTTCTGCGAGCACATGGCGCATGTGCTGCTGCCCGGCGTGCAGAAGACGATCTTCCGCCCGAGCATCGTGATGGGCGACTCCACGCGCCCAGAGACCTCGCAATTCGACATGGTGCGCGCGTTCTGCGTGCTCGCGGATCTGCCCGTCGTCCCGGTGCGCGCCGAGGCTCGACAGGACATCGTCAACGCGGATTGGGTCGGTCGCGCCATCGCCACCGTCCACATGAAGGCCCAGCCGAAGTACGACATTTATCACCTCGCCGCGGGGGAGCAGTCGCTGCCCGCGGAGGCCATCGCGCGGGAGCTCGCGTTCGCGGTCGGCAAGCGCGCCCCGCGCTTCGTCGGCGCCGCCGAGAAGCCGTTCGCGTCGGCGGCTGAGGTGATGATGCGCTTCCCTCGCAAGAGCAGCGTCGCGCTCGTCGGCTCTCTGCTGCACGTGTTCTTGCCCTACATCACCTACGACACGGTGTTCGACAACACGCGCATCGTCTCGGAGATCGGCGCCTCCCCGGTGCCCTTCACCGCGTATTGCGCGGAGCTCTACCGCTGGGCGAAGAAGCACGAGTTCGCCTATCCCTACGCGCCGCTGCCCGCGCGTCCCGTCCTCGCCCAGTCCCCAGAGGTGCAAAGTGTCTGACCGCGGTGCTCGTAGTGCGCTCTTCGACTCGTTCGTGAAGGTGGCTGGGCGCGCAGCCCGCGCGGCGATCGACGTCGCGAGCCGCGAACTCGACCCTGATCGCCTCTTGCAGCGCACGATGGCGACGACCATCGAGGCGGCGGCGAGCCGTTACGCGGTGGAGCCTGGCGCGCAGTGGCACCCGGGCGAGCCGCTGCGCTTGCTGCTCGCGGGCTACAGCGGCACGCGCAACACCGGCGCCGACGTGCGCGTCGAGGAGATCGTGCGGCAGGTGCGCTTTCTCTTCGGAGACGAGCACGTCGCGCTGTCCCTCCTGACCATCGATCCGGCCCTCTCGCGCGGGTACTTTCGCACCGTCGAGCAGCTGCATCTTCCCCAGTTCTTCCCGCCCTTCCTCTTCGAGCAGGTGCACCGCGTGCACGGCGTGATCGCGTGCGAAGGCTCGATGTTCAAGTCCAAGTTCGCGAGCGCGCTCTCGACCATGATGGTCGGCGCGCTCGGGATCGCGACGGCGGAGAACAAGCTCGCGATCGGCTACGGGGGCGAGGCGGGCGCGATGGATCCGGGGCTGCAAGACCTCGTGCGGACCTACTGCCGCGACGCGCTGATCGTCGTGCGCAACAAGGAGAGCGGCGAGGTGCTCGCGGACCTCGGGGTGCGCAGCAAGCCGGGCACCGACACGGCGTGGACCTTCGAGCCCGCGGGGCCCGAGGTCGGCGAGCGCGTGCTCCGCGCGGCCGGCTGGAACGGCACGACTCCCGTGCTCGTCGTCTGTCCGATCAACCCGTTCTGGTGGCCTGTGAAGCCCGATGTCGGCAAAGGCATCGTGCAGGCGCTCACCGGCGCACACACGGAGTCTCACTACGACTCGTTCTACTTCCATCGGGACGGCGAGACCGTCCGCACGAAGCAGCAGCGCTATCTGACGGAGCTCGCGGACGGCATCACCTCGTTCCTCGGGCGGCACGACGCCTTCCCCGTGATCGTCGGGATGGAGCAGCTCGACCGGCGCGCGTGTGAGTCCTTGGCGGCGCTCGTCAGCGAGCGCACCGGGCGCCCGCTGCCCGCGGTGATCGTGTCCGACAAGCACGATATGTACGAGATGGTCAGCGTGATTCGGCGCGCGCGCGTGCTGCTCTCGTCGCGCTATCACGCCATCGTCACCTCGATGCCTGGGCTCGTGCCCTCGGCGGGCGTCACGATGGACGAGCGCATTCGCAACCTGATGACCGACCGCGGTCAGCCGGAGCTGTGCCTCGGCGTCGAGGACGAGGCGCTGGCGTCCGGCGTCAGCACCGTGCTCGAGAGGCTCTGGCAAGATGGGGAGTCCGTCGCGGACGGCATCGGTCGCACGGTCGTGACGAACCTCGAGCGCATGGGCGAGATGGGCATCACGCTCGTCGACTTCGTCCGCGCGCGTCACCCCGAGATGCCGCTGCGCGCGGGGCTCGGGAGCGTCGACGGCGGCGGGCGCGGCGATCCTTGGGCGCACTTGCCCTCGCTGCCGCCGGCCGTCGCGGCGCTCGTCGCGCGATATCGTGATGGTCAGTCTGCGGGCGCCGCGAGCCCATCCCCCGCAGGCGTCGAAGCCGTCGCGGAGCCGTGCGCGTGACTGAGGCTCGCTCCTTCATTCAGGTCTTTCTCGATCAGCTCGAGGCAGAGCCGACGAAGGCGCACGTCACCGAGATCCACGGTCCGACGGCGCTGCCCTTCGACGGCAAGACGCTCGGCGCGCTCGTCGCCCGCGCTCGCGGCGCGCTGCGGGCGCGTGGCGTCGCGCCGGGCGCGCGCGTCGGGCTGCTCGCGCCGAACTCCGCGCACTGGGTCGCTGCCGACGTCGCGCTGCTCGCGGAGGGCACCATCGTCGTGCCGCTCTATGCGCGCCAAGAGCCCGCCGAGCTCGTCGCGATGATGCACGACGCAGGCACGACGCTCGTCGTCTGCGGCACCGAGAAGCTCGCGGACGGCGTGCGCGCGCACTGGCCCGAGGCGCCCATCGTCATGCTCGACGCGCTCTTTGCCGGCGAGCCCGTGCACGCGCCCGCGGTGCCGCGCGCGGCGACCGATTGCGTGACCATCGTCTACACCTCGGGCACGAGCGGCGAGCCGAAGGGCGTGATGATCACGCGCGCGGGCGTCGACCACATGCTCCCCGTCACGCGCGACGGCCTGAGCGAGTTGATGGGCGCGCGCGCGGGGCAGGACCGGCTGTTTCACTATCTGCCGTTCTGCTTCATGGGCTCGCGGATCGTGCTCTGGACTGCCCTCTATCGGGCCGGCGGAATCCTCGTCTCGACCAGCCTCGAGAACCTCGCCGAGGAGCTGAAGACCGCGAAGCCGCACTATTTCCTCAACGTCCCGGCGCTCCTCGAGCGCATCAAGAAGGGCGTCGAGTCGAAGCTCGCGACGCAGGCGCGCCCGGTGCGTGCGCTCTATGCGCGCGGGGTGAGCGCCTATCAGCGCACGGCGGCGGGGACCGCCTCCGGGTTCGATCGTGCGGTGTTGGCCCTCGCGAAGCGCGTCGTGTTCGAGCGCGTTCGGCAGCAGATCGGCGCCGACCTCGTGTGTCTGATCTGCGGGAGCGCGCCGCTGCACCCCGACACGCAGCGCTGGTTCGAGATGCTCGGCGTGCCCGTGTATCAGGTGTACGGGCTGACCGAGACGACCGCGATCGTCACGATGGATGTGCCGGGGCGCGGCGCGGCGGGCAAGGTCGGGGTCGTCATCCGCGGCGTGGAGATGCGCCTCGGCGAGGGCGACGAATTGCTGGTGCGCGGGCCCAACGTGTTCGCGGGCTATTGGCAGCGCCCCGAGGCGACGGCGGCTGCGCTCGCGGACGACTGGTTTCACACCGGCGATCAGTGCGCGATCGACGCGGGGGGCAACCTCGAGGTGATCGGCCGCGTGGGTAATCTGCTCGTCGCAGAGTCTGGGCACAACATCGCGCCGGAGCCGATCGAGGCGAAGATCCTCGCGGAGCTTGGCGGCGCCGAGAGCTGCGTCGTGCTCGGACACGGGCGCCCGTATCTCACTGCGATCGTCACGGGCAAGCTCGCCGCCGCGGACGTGCAGACCGCGCTCGACCGCGTGAACGAGACGCTCCCGCACTACCGGCGCGTGCGGAAGTTCCACGTCTCGAGCGAGCCCTTCACGATCGAGAGCGGCCTGCTCACGGCCAACCAGAAGCTGCGCCGCAAGGCCATCGAGAAGCACTACGCCGCCGCCGTGCAGGAGCTCTACGCGTGACGACGGTCTTCACCGGCGAGACGCTCACGCTCGCGCACGTCGGCTCGACGCTCGAGGTGACGCTCCATCGCTCGGTGCCGGGCGCCGCGTGCAACGAGATCGGCGAGCAGTCGCTCGTGGAGCTCGAGCGCGTCGCGGCGTATCTGCGCGAGGGCGCGGGCGGGGCGCGCGCGCTGCTCTTCTCGAGCAGCGTGCCGCGCGGCTTCTGCGCGGGCGCAGACCTACGTGCGCTCTATTACGGGCTGGTCGCCAAGCGCGATGCGGGCGACTCGCCCGAGGTCGCGGTGCGCGCCTTCATCGACCGCATCCACGCGGTTTTCGACACCTTCGACGCCGTGCCGATCACGACGATCGCCGCTGTGCATGGCGTGGTGTTCGGCGGCGGCTTCGAGCTCGCGCTGACCTGCGATGTGATCGTCGCCGACAAGACCGCGCGCTTCTGTTTCCCTGAGCTGCGCCTCGGGCTCGTGCCTGGCTTCGGTGGGATTCCGCGGCTCGCGCGCGACGTCGGCAATGGGGTGGTCCGCGACCTCCTCTTCACCGGGCGCTCGCTCAACGCGCAGCGCGCCCACGCGCTCGGGCTCGTCTCGCAGCTCGTCGCGCAGGGCGAGGCGCCGTTCGTCGCGCGCAAGGTCGCAGAGCAAGCCGCGCGCTTTGATCCAGAGACGTCCGCCGCCGCCAAGGCGTTCGCGAAGCCGCTCCCGACCGAGTGGCTCGCCCGCGAGAAGGACACGTTTTGTCGGCTCTTCACGTCGCCCGTCGTGGAAGCCGCGCTCCGGAAGTTCGTCACCAGCACAGACGCGAGACCGTACCTGCCATGACTCAGACCCAGACTTCCGAGCTCGAGACTCGCCTCCTCACGCTCGCAGCGCACCGCTTCGGCAAATCCGTCGCGAGCCTCCAGCCGAGCGACGATGTGTTCGAGAAGCTCGGCATCGACAGCATGCAGGCGATGGAGCTGCTCACGGAGATCGAGGGCGCGTTCGGCGTCGAGATCCCCGACTACGAGCTGCAGGGCGTGACGACGTTCGCCGGGATCGCCGCGCTCGTGCGCCGAAGGCTCGGCTGAGATGGAGTCCGTCGAACCATCGCACTCCGCCGCCCCGCGGGACGCCCGCGTCTACGAGATGCTGGACGCGACTCGCTACACGTCCGTCGGGGCGATGCTCCGCGACGCGCTCGTGCAGTTCAAGACGCACCTCGCGTTCACCGAGCTCGACCGAAAGCGCGTCGTCCATCGCCTGACGTATCTCGACGTGCTGCGCGCCGTCGAGCGGCTCGCGCGGCGGTTCGAGGACGCCGGGATCGGCGCGGGGGACCGCGTCGCCATCGTGATGACGAACCAAGCTCGCTGGCCGATCGCGGCGACGGCGGCGTTCTTCCGCGGCGCGATCGTCGTGCCGATCGACTACAAGCTGACGCCCGCAGAGCGGCAGTCGCTGCTCGGGCACGCGAAGCCGAAGGCGCTCGTCACCGAATACCCGCTCTTCGCGCCGCACGCGGAGGGCGCGCTCTCGGCGATCCCGCTCGTGCTCGTCAGCGAGGTCCCGGCGAACGCGCGCCTCGGGCACGCGCAGCCTTGGGGCGCCCTCGACGGCTCGGACTCGGACGGCGGCGAGGCGGCGCCGCTCGAGGCGCCGACCTTCGTGCCGCGCGCGCTCGACGACGTCGCGACGATCGTCTACTCGTCGGGCACCGGCGGGCAGCCGAAGGGCTGTCTGCTGCCGCACCGCGCGTATCTCGCGCAGTACTCGGCGTTGACCTCGCTCTTCCCGCTCGTCGTGGGAGATCGCTATTTCTCGATTCTCCCGACCAACCACGCGATCGACTTCATGTGTGGGTTCCTCGGCCCGCTCTGCGGCGGCGCGACGGTCGTGCATCAGCGCACGCTCCGGCCCGAGTTCCTACTCTCGACGATGAAGAGCCAGCGCATCACGCATATGTCGGTCGTGCCGCTGATCTTGACGGCGTTCGAGCGTTCGATTCGCGAGAAGCTCGACGCGCTCCCCGGCTGGCAGCGCGCGGCGGTGGACCGCCTGATGAAGGTCAACGAGCGCCTGACCGAGAAGCGCCCGAATCGCCTGCTGAGTCGCGCGCTCTTGCGCCCGATCCACGACGCGTTCGGCGGGGAGCTGCGCATGCTCTTCTGCGGCGGCGCGTTCGTCGAGCAGGAGCGCGCGGAGTGGTTCCATCGCCTCGGGCTCCCCGTCGCGATCGGCTATGGGCTGACCGAGGCGAGCACCGTCGCGACGGTCAACGACCTGCGCCCGTTCCGGGGCGACTCGGTCGGTCGTGCGGTGTCGGGCGTCGAGCTTCGCATCGTCGGAGCGGACGCGAGCGGCGTCGGCGAGGTGCAGCTGCGCGGACCGACGCTGATGCTCGGCTATCTCGACGACGAGGAGCAGACGCGCGCCGCGTTCACCGACGACGGCTGGCTGCGCACGGGCGATCTCGGCCATCTCGACGCCTCGCATCACCTGCACTTGGTGGGGCGCAGCAAGAACATGATCGTCACGCGCGGCGGCAAGAACGTGTATCCCGAGGACCTCGAGGGCGCGTTCGGTTCGGTGGCGTGTGAGGAGCTCGCGGTGTTCGCGGAGGGCTATCTCTGGCAGACGCGCGGGGAGCTCGTCGGGGAGCGGCTCGTCGTCGTCGCGCGCCTGAAGTCGGGCGCCGACGCGCGCGAGCAGGCACGGTTTCGCGACGCGCTCCTGACCGCGAATCAGCGCCTCGCGGACTACAAGCGGGTGCACGCGCTCTTGTTCACGGACGAGTCCTTCCCGCGCACTGCGTCGATGAAGATCAAGCGCGAGGTGCTCGCCGCGGGGGTGCGTGAGCGGCATACGACGGCGGACGTGCTCGCGCTCTCCGAGCCTTCGGAGACGCTGCGATGAGCGAGAAGTACGTCGTCATCCTCAACGGTCACGCGGGCGGCGGGCGCGGCGCTGCGCGCGCGAAGGAAGTGCTACCGCGGCTGCGTGAGGCGGGGCTGACGCTCGACGTGCGCGAGACGACCGCCGCAGGCGACGGCACGCGCATCGCGCGGGCGGCGTACGCGGAGGGCGCGCGGCGCTTTCTGGCCGTCGGCGGCGACGGCACGACGTACGAGGTGGTCAATGGGCTCTTCCCGGCGGCGGAGCAGAGCGCCGATGTGACGATGGGGATGCTCCCGCTCGGCACGGGCAACTCGTTCTTGCGCGACTTCGGCATCGTGGACGCCGAGGGCGCGATCGCGGCGCTGCTCCGAGGCGAGAGCCGCGCGGTGGACGTCGTTCGCGCGGAGCACGCGGCGGGCGTCCTCTATTACGTCAACCTGCTGAGCGTGGGTTTCAGCGCGTCCGTCGGTGCGCTGACCAATCGCCGCTACAAGCCGTTTGGTCAGGCGGGCTACGCGTTCGCGGTCGTCAACAGCCTCGCGCACCTCGCGCATCCGACGTTCCCCCTGCGACTCGACGACGGGGCGATCGACCTCCGACCCTGCACGCTGCTCTCGTTCTCGAACAGCCGCTGCACCGGCGGCACGATGCAGATGGCGCCGGACGCCGATCCGACCGATGGGGAGCTTGACGTGATCCGCGTCGGCTCGATGGGAAGGCGTGAGCTGCTTCGCACCTTTCCGAAGATCTACCAAGGCACGCACCTCTCGCATCCGGCGGTGTCCGCGACGCGCGCTCGGCGTGTGACTTTCGCAGACCCGTTTCCGACGGACGTCATGGTCGACGGTGAGGTGCTCGAGCTGACCCTGAAAGAGCTGCGCGTGCTCCACGGGGTGCTGCGGGTGATCGCATGAGAGGAGGGATGGCTGTGGACGGTGGGAGTGAGGATGTACAGGTCGAGCTCGATCCGGTGACGCCGCTCGATTACGTGATGTCGGGTGCGCTTTGGGGCGCCGCCGTCGCTTGGCTCGTGCCGATGTTGACCCCGATGGCGGTGCTGAATGCGACCGTCGGGCCAGAGCGGATCGAGCGGCTTTCGCGCGTCTACACGCGCACTCAGGTGGCGCTCACGGGCTCGCGCTGGCGTGCCGTCGTGCACCCGGACGTCGACCCGAAGGCCGTCTATTTGTTTGCGCAGAACCACACGAATCACTTCGATCACGTGACGCTCTACGCGGCGACTCCGCACTTCAAGCAGGGGGTCGAGCTCGAGTCGCACTTCGATTATCCCTTCTACGGTTGGTTCATGAAGGCGCGCGGCACGATCCCGGTGCGGCCGGGCTCGAGGGGGCAGACTCCCGAGATCCTCCAGGGGTTTCGCGCAGAGGTGGCGAAGGGCCATTCGATCCTCGCGTTTCCCGAGGGCACGCGGACTCCCGACGGTCGCGTCGGACGTTTTCGGACGGGGACCTTCTTCATCGCCCGCGACCTCGGGATCCCGATCGTCCCGGTGGCGGTGACGGGGATGTACGAGGTGATGCGCAAAGGCAGCTATTTGCTCCGGCCCGGGCGAGACGTGACCGTGTATGTCGAGAAGCCGATTCCGACGCTGGGGCTGAGTGACGACGAGATTCCCGCGCTCGCGGCCAAGACGCAGCGCGTCGTGGCGGCGCGCGTCGATGCCTATTGGCGCGACAAAGCCGACCGCCGTGGCAGCCACGGCAGAGGATGAAGATGGAGAGCAAAGCCGAGGTCAAGGCGGATGGCCGCACCGAGCGAGCGACGGCGATCCGCGCGGAGCGGCGCGCGCACATCCTCGAGTCGGCGATTCGGACGTTCTCCGAGAAGGGCTATCACCAGACGAGCATCGCCGACATCGTCGAGGCGGCGGGCGTCGCGCGGGGCACCTTCTATTTGTACTTCGAGTCCAAGAGCACGGTGTTCCTCGCGTTGCTCGACGAGCTCCTCGCGCACCTCCGCGCGAACGTCGTCGGCGTCGAGGTCGGGCCGGGTGCTGCGCCGCTCGGCGCGCAGCTGCTCGACATCGTGCGGCGCGTGTTGCGCACCGCGCTCGAGAAGCGCGCGCTCGCGGACATCATCTTTCGCGAGGCGATTGGGCTCGACGAGGAGGTCGATCAGAAGCTGCGCGCGTTCTACGGCTCGCTGCATCGCTTTCTGATGGAGGCGCTGCTGATGGGGCAGCAGGGCGGCGCGGTGCGCGGCACGCTCGACGTCGACGCGACGGCGTCGTGCATCCTCGGCTCGATCAAGCAGGTGCTCGAGCAGTACCTCGTGCACACCGCAGAGCGCGACTTCGACGTGGAGCGCTTCGCGCAGGCCATCGTGCAATACAACTTGAACGGCGTGCTCGCGCGCTGAGGTGCGCGTTCGAGCGGCGACGCTCGCAGAGGACGCTCGGGCGACGTCTTCGGATTCTCGTAAGATGGGCAGCGCAGTCTGCTCGTCGAAGGCACACGGCACCCCGGAAGTGTCCCGCCTCGAGGAGAACCCATGAAGACGAAGTCGAAGAAGCTCACCGCCCTCCTGCTCTCTGCCGCCGCGCTCGCCGCGGGCGCCGCGCTCGTGCTCACGCCGCAGACGGTCCTCGCGCAGCGGGGGCCGCAGGGAGAGTCCGACGGTGACCACGGCTGTCACGAGCGCGGAGCCGATGGTGCGCGCCCGGAGCGCAGCCCGGCCGAGCGGCTCGCGCACTGGCAGGAGATGCTCGCGCGCGTCTCTGCGCGGCTTCAGCTGAACGCGCGGCAGGCCACCGAGGCGCAGCGCATCTTGCAGGACACCGCCGCCCGCGCTGCGGCGTTGCACGCGAGCACGGTGGAGCGGACGCCCGAGCGCCGCGCGGGTCGCGAGGCGATGATGCAGCAGGCGGACGCGCGCTTCACGGCGCTGCTGACGGCCGAGCAGCGCACCGCTTGGCTCGCGCTGAAGGTGGAGCTGCGTGAGCGACGCGGGCATGGCGGCGGGCGCGGGCACCACGGCGGGCCGGGGCACGGGGGCGGTCATGGCTGGGGCGAGGGCGCCGGGCCGGGACAGCGCACGGAAGCGGACCGGGGGATCTGAGCGTGAGCGACCGCGTGCTCGTGATCGAGGACGACGCAGCGCTTGGCGCGCAGCTCGTCTCGCAGCTCGAGCGCGCGGGGCTGAAGGT
>CAIUAC010000952.1 GCA_903896985.1 uncultured Sandaracinus sp. | reverse complement strand
GGCATCGTCTTCGAGCTCGTCGACAAGCACTTTCGCGTCTGGGACTACCGCGGCGAGGACGACGCCGCCGCGAGCGCGTCCATCCAGCTCGGGCGCCGCTACCACTTCGACGAGGCGCACGCGCAGCAGGTCGATCGCTTCGCCGTCGGGCTCTTCGACGACCTCGCCGCGCTCCACAAGCTCGGCCCCAAAGAGCGCCGCTACCTGCGCCTCGCCGCGATCCTCCACGACGTCGGGGACTTCATCCACTTCGCCTCGCACCACAAGCACACCCAGTATTTGATCGAGAATTCCGAGATCATGGGCATGTCGCGGCTCGAGCACCTCGTCGTCGGCTGCGTCGCCCGCTACCACCGCCGCGCGCTCCCCTCGACCAAGCACACGACCTACCGCGCGCTCGACACCGCCAACCGCACCATCGTGCGCAAGCTCGCCGGCATCTTGCGCCTCGCCGACGCCCTCGACCGCAAGCACCTCGGCAAGGTCAAGGACGTCTCCGCCCACCTGACGCGCGACGCCGTCACCCTGCGCATCCACGCCCAGGGCGACATCGCCCTCGAGCTCTGGACCGCCGAGCGCAAAGCCGACCTCTTCACGAAGGCCCTGCGCCGCAAGGTCCTCCTCGAGGTCGTCGCGCCTTAGGCGGGTAGCGCGGGGACCCAACGCGCGAGTCGGGTGCGCGTCAGGGTGCGGGCGCGCGCGCTCGGGATGCGCGCGACCCAGCGGCCGAGGTCGGCGCGGCGAAAGCGCGGTGGCAGCTCGAGCTCCGGCAAGCTCGTGAACGCGCGCGAGCGCCCGCCGGAGAGATACGCGAGATCGAACAGCGCCTTCTCCGGTGTCGCGAGCAGCACTCCCGCTTTCGTCTCGACGAAGCCGCCGAAGACCTCCGGCGCCAAGTGGTGAATCGAGAACGTCCCCGCGCTCGTGACGAGGCGCTGAGTGCGCGCGAGCGAGGCCACGTAATAGACCTCTGGGATCTGCTCGATGAGCCCATGAAGGTGCAGCGCCGTCTGGAGCGACAGATAGCTCGGCATCGGCGCGGTCAGGTGCTCGGGGAGCCGATACGGGTCGAGCTCGCCGTCGAGCCACCAGACCCCGTGCCGCACGACGCGCACGAGCCCCGCTGCCGCGAGCCGCGCCAGCGTCTTACTCGCCGCGACGCGGGAGACGCCGAGCGCAGCCGCGGCGTCCGACGTGCGCAGCGCGGGCACTCCCAGCTTGCGCAGCCGCGCGAGCGCCGTCGCCGCGTTCACGCCAGCGCCTCCAGCTCCGAGACGACGCGCTCCTGAAGCTCCTGCCACGCCGCGCGGCTGCGATACGGCCCCGCCTGCTCGGAGTCGAGGTACGCGACGACCTTCGCGCTGAACTCGTCGTAGGAGATGCCGATCGCGTGGTCGATCGCCAGCGGCAGCCAGCCGCGCTCGTCCGCCTCGAGCGCGAGCGGCGCCCGCTGCTTGGCGAACAGCAGCGCCAGGTCGAACACATCGCGTGCCTGCGGCTCCGCGCGCCCGTGCAGGGCGTGGAGCTTCTGCGAGATCGCCGCGCGCAGCCCGTAATGCGTCGCGAGCACCGGCCCGACCCCATACGCCCGCGTCACCTCTCGCGGCGTCGCCTCGAACGCCGCGCCCTCGATCGCGTTTCGTCGAGAGAACTCGACCTTCGTGCGGAGCAGCACGCTCGAGCCCGCGAGCCGCAGCCCGAGCTTCCACCGCTGCGTGGTCGGCGTCTGCTTGGGCGCCGACACGTCAGCGACCTCGATCCCGAGCGCGCGGAGCGGCGCCCCGACGAGCGGCCCCGCGAGCAGGCGCTCGACCTTGTTCTTCGAGGTCCCCGTGCCGAGCGTCACGACGTCGAAGTCGATGTCCTCCGAGTACCGCACGCTCCCGAAGTAGAAGCGCAGGTTGCAGCCCCCCTTCAGCGCGATGAGCGCCTTATCCTCCGCCCGCGCCGCGAGCGCCCGAAGGAACACGAGGTGGAACGCCTCCACCGAACTTCGCGCGCTCAGCATAAAAGATGAATACAGAATTTTGACGCATGGGTCAAAGAGGAGCGTTCATCTTTGCGGCAGACCGGCGCTCGTCTGTCTGGCGTTCAGCAGCGCCAACGGCGCGCAGAGGGGCGCGCGGAGCTGGGCCTACGGAACCGTCACCGTGCGCGTCCAAAGGCACAAACACGTCACTTTCGAAGTCTGGTCCCCCGAACGCAAAGCCGACCTACCGATTCACCCACTCTACGATGTGCGCGAAGGCGCCTCACCGGCCAGCACGAGCACTCGCTCTCGGAGCGCAGGGCCCACGAACATCCCCAGATCGACCATCTGGTCGAGCGCGGGGCCGACCATGTCGAGCAGCTTCGCCCGCTTCGCCGCGATCAACACGCCCAAGCTGCCGACGACCGCGATGCCGCGCTCGGCCGCGACCGCGCGTGCTTCGCCGTCGTCCACGAGGAGCAAGGCGCCGAGCTCCTCTGCGAGCGGAATCGCCGCCGCCTCACCTGGGTCGAGTCGGGCGAGCAGCGTTGGATCCGCGTCGTGTTCAACCACCTGCAGCCAAGTCGCTGACGCCACCTCGACGGCGCCCGTCAACCCGGCCCCCGCGATGGTGACCTCCTCATAGACGAGGCGAGGCACTACCACCTGGGCATAGAGGAGGCGCAGCAGCTCGAGCTGCCCAGCGCCCGCGAGATAGATGAGCGGCCCAGCGTCCGGAACGACGATCATTCGACGCCGAGAACGCGGAGCTCCCGCTCGAGCTCCTCGACGGAATAGTCGATGACAGGAACCCCGTGCTCGCCGAGCAGCCGCATGAACGCCGCGCGGGCCATCCCGGCAAGCTCGGAGCCCTTCCCCGTCCCAAGCCGCCGCTGCCGCACCTCCTCGATGAGCCAGAGCAGCCGCAGCTCACGGCCGAGCGTAGGCACATCCGGCTCGCCACCGCGATCCCACGGGAGCGACACCGGAATCTGAATCGTGCGAGCAGAGGCAGACACCACCGGATGATAGCCCGGATTCGGGGGGTCAGCGGTCAGGGCCCCAGAGGTCGCGTCGAGCCCGAGCAGCCAAGCCCACCGCTCCCGCGCGCGCCCGAGGTGCCGCAGCACCTGAGGCCACTGCGCCCGCACCGCGTCGGGCGTCGTGAAGAGCCAGACGTCGCGCGTGTTGGCCTCGCGCAGGAGCGCGCCGAGCCAATACCCAGCCTCCTCGAGGTCCGCGCTCGCGAGGTGCGCGCGCAGGTCCGCCACCGTGCACTCCGTCCACCAGAGGAAGTACGGGCGCGCGTCATCCCGCGCGAGGTCATCACTGGTCGGTGGCAGCACCACGCGTCGAGGGTAGCATCGAGGCGCGGAGGAAGAACGTCGCCACGCTGCCCAAGAATCGCCCCCCGACCTCGCCCGGCGTGATGCTCCTCGCCGAGTACCTCGAGCCCCGCAAGCTCGCCCAGGTCGCGCTCGCCGCCCGCATGGGCGTCCCGCGCCAGCGCGTCAACACCCTCATCAACGGCAAGCGCGGCATTACAGCAGAGACTGCCATCCTGCTCTCTGAGGCGCTCGACACCTCACCCGAGCTGTGGCTGGGACTCCAGACTGACTACGATCTGTGGCACGCGGTCAGGAAGCGGGCCGAGGTGCGCACGGCGAAGCCGCTGCGGAAGCGCCGCGCGGGTTGAATCGAGCAAGGCAGGTGACTCGCCGTCGGGAAGCACTGAGAAGCACGCGTCGGTCCGGCACCGAACTCGGGGGGTGGCTTACCCTCTCGCGAAAGGCGCGCCAAGAAGATCCATAAATATGTGTCTTGGACACATGAGTCCTATACCTGTGTCATCGAGGCGTGGCGCTGTTGACAATCGGCGCGGTGGCTTAGCCACTGCGTTCTATGGCGTCGGCGCGTTCACCTTCGTCCAGGCACCAGAGAACCCCTCGCAGCGTGACGAGTGCCCCGAGACGGTGACGAGTAGAGTGCCACCCGCAACGCTAAGATTACCGTCACACCGCATACTCTCGGAGAAAGTCGACTCACCCGTGAATCGCCGAAACGTGAGTGCCGTTCCCCTCATCGCAGTCCAGTCGCTGCCGCCATCACTCTTTGTCAGGTCCAACTCAAGTGAGTTGCCTCCCTCAATGGCAAGCCCTCCCGCCGAGACCAGCAATCGGCTTTCACCATTCATATAGACACCGGCATTCTGAGTCATGAACGCTGAGACGGCCGCTTCATCGGATGAATGAGAATCCGCGACCTTGAACAAGATGTAGAGTCCGCCGAAAGCAAACACCGCAAAGGCGAGCACCCACCCAAACTGCGCCCAGATCGCCATGTTCTTCCCTTTTGTAACATCTTTTTCTCGCTCGCCTGCAGCATTGAGCAAGGCGTTCAGGCGCGCGTCGCTGGGGTTCTCGAGGAGAGCCATCTTTAGCATTTGCTTCGCCCGCGCCCCGGCGGCGCCCGCGACCGCGCTTTGCGCGTCGCCTGCCACGCCCATCGTGAGGAGTGCCTTGCTCAGCCTCACCACAGCCTCGACGGTCTGCGGAGTCCACATCACACCGATAATGCCAATGACATCGCGGTTTTGAGCGGCCATCGCACTCAGCATGCGCAAAGACTCGTCCACCGCCACCAACTCCACTTCGGCGCCTACGATCGCCACGAGTGCGGTTCCGCAATAGGCGCAGATAAGGCTGGACTCGTCATTCGGCGCGCGACAGTTCTTACAGTTCATTGTTCTGACTCCTCGTCGACTGCGTCTTCCTGAGCGCTCGATCCCACAGACACGTGTTCACGGAGCCGCTGCTCGATGAACCTCGAAGGATCCTTCCGGGACCAGTCGGTCGAAACCAGGTCGATACCGCGGAGACGGAGCAGCTCGACCAATACCTGATCAGGATCGTCCTCGAGCCATTTGTGCGCGTTCTTGGGCCGCCGCAGCCAACTGGCCGCCTTACGCAGCGTGTCGTCGCCCGAGATGAAGTGTAGGCGCCAGCGGTCGCGCCAAGTGGCCTCGTGCTCAGCCGCCGACGCACCGAGCCAGCGAAGGAGATTGAGGTCCCTCATCGAGAGGCCGATAAAGAGGCACCGCGTCGTGCTCAGGGCGTTCATCATCACTGAGTTTGCGAAGCTGGTCGGATTACTGGTCGTTCGCCAGTAGTCGAGGTCGCGAAACACAAGCATGTTGGGCGCGT
>CAIUAC010000951.1 GCA_903896985.1 uncultured Sandaracinus sp. | reverse complement strand
GCGCGACCTCGACGACGAGCGCGCCGCCATCGACCGCCGCCGCGCGCGACTCTCGGACGCGCACGGCGCGCACTGCGGCTGACGCGGTGAGCGCTGCGTCGAGCGCGCCGACCGACGCGGTGACGCCCGGGCCTAGCCCCGGCCCGAAGTCGGCGTCGAGCAGCCGCGCCTGCAGCTGCCACTCGTCCCGCTCGGGGCGCTCTGCGCGCAGCGTGAGCACGTGCGCGCCCGGCGTGAGGTCGAGCGGCGCGTGCACGTCGTCGGCGCGAAGCTCAGGCGCCGCGCCGTGCGCTAGCTCGCGGCCGTCGAGCCACACCGAGAACGCGCCCGAGCCGCCGACGAACAAGTGCGCGCGCACGCTCGCGCGCCCGGCGACCTCCAGCTGCAGCGCGAGGGAGACACGGCCGGTCGCGCTCGCGAGCGAGTCGAGTCGGAGCACGCCGTCGTCGCTGACGAGCACCTCCGCCGCGGCGCACCTCGGAGGCGCCTCGTCGCACAGAGCAGCCGGCGTGCTCGCGTCGCGCAGCACTCGCCAAGTGCCGACGAGCCCCTCCGCGCCGGCGTCGACGGAGGCACGCGCGCGCGTCGCGTCCTGCGCCCGCACCGTAGGGGCCCAGAGCAGCGCGAGGAGCGTTACCGAAACGAAACTCGCGCGGCTCCGCGGGCCGTGGAACCGCGGGTTTCGCGCTCGCTGCTCGTTCGACATCGGAGAAATCACTACTAGACGCCGCCGGGCGGGGCGAGCATTCTGCGCAAATCTCGACCACCCCGCCCCGCCGTCGCTCGACCCTTCCGCCGGTCACGATGACGCTCCAAGCGCGCGAACGCCTGCTCGCGCACTCGGTGGATCCGCGGCTCCTCCCGGGAGCGCGCAACGTGATTCGCACGGGCTTGGGTGTCCAGTCTGGCCACAAAGTCGTGTTGATCGTGGAAGCCAGCGAGGAGATCGAGCCGCTCGGCGTGGCCTTTCTGCACGAGATCGAGGACGTCGGCGCGGAGTGCCAGGTCTTCCTCGTCACCGCGCAGCACACGGCGAGTGAGGCGCTCGTCTCGCGCTTGGTCGAGCGCCTGGTCGAGGCGGACGCGTCGCTGCTCCTCGCGTCGGTCACGGGGCTCCCGCCGGCCTTCCGGCGACGCATCGTCGACGCGGGAGGCGACCGCCGTCGGCATGGCCACATGCTCGACGCGTCGGCGTCGATCCTCGTGCAGAGCCTGCGCGCCGACCTCCAGGAGGTGCATCAGATCGGCGAGCGCCTGCTCGCGCGCGTCGAGAAGGCGCGGTCGATTCACGTCACGACGACGACCGGCACGGACGTGCACTTCCGCTTCGATTCGAGCCGACGCTGGCACCACGAGAGCGGTCTCCTGCGCAAGCCGGGCTGGGTGAACCTCCCGGCGGGCGAGGTCGGCACCTCACCGGCCTCGGTCGACGGGGTGGTCGTGCCGGACGCGACCTGGACGAGCGCCGCGGGGGAGCTGCCGCGGTCTGCGCGGCTCCGGCTGCACTTCGAGGACGGGCGCCTCGCCGGCGTCGAGACGCGGGACAAAGAGGTCGAGGAGGCGCTCGTCGCCTGCGTCGACAGTGACGTCAATGGTCGACGCGTCGGGCAGGTGGGCTTCGGCACGAACGTGGCCGTGCTCACGCCGATCGGCTCGCTGCTGCAGGACCAGAAGATGCCGGGCGTGCACCTCTCGCTCGGCCATCCGTTCGGTGAGCTGACGGGCGCGTCTTGGACGTCCGCCATCGAGGTCCCGCTGATGATCCGCCGCCCCGACATCAGCGCCGACGGCGCGATGGTGATGGTGCGCGGACGCTACACGGGCGGCATCCTCGGCTGACGCGCGGCGCCCCCGACGGGCGCGCTTTTCTTGACCGGTTCCGCCCGTCCGGATAGCCGTGGACGGGTGACCCGCTGTAACGCCTACGTCCTGCTCGCCGCGCTCGCACTTCTGCTGCAGAACCGCGTCCGCGGAGACGACCATGCGCGACTCGCGGATCCGATGGCGCTGCGCGCGCGCGAGGAGGTCGTCGTGCGCCCGCCGCCAGCGCCCGCGGTCACACCTGCAGTCACACCAGCGGTCACACCGGTAGTCACACCAG
>CAIUAC010000950.1 GCA_903896985.1 uncultured Sandaracinus sp. | reverse complement strand
GTCGCGACGATCTTCGCGCGCAGACCAGTGAAGAGGTTGGCCATAGTCGAGGGCCATGGTCGGAGGGAACGCCGCCGCGCGCAAGGCCGAACTCTTGCTCAGCCCAACTGGCTGAGCGTGAACGGCGCGAGCTCGGGCGACGCAAAAAGGCGGGCGGTGTCGAGCACGGCGATCGAGCGCTCCGGCAGCGAGACGACCCCGGACAGCAGCCGCGCGACCTCGGCGGAGAGCGTCGGCGGCACCTCGGCGACGCCGCTCTTCGGGACGCTGACGATGGCGTCGAGCCGGTCGACGATGAGCCCGGCGGCGCGCCCTGCGTGTTCGACGATCACGATGCGCGAGTCCGCGCTGCGGTGCGTCGGCTCGAGGCCGAGCAGCGCGGCGACGTCGAGCACGGCGAGGATCTCGCCGCGCAGGTTCGCAATCCCGGCGAGGCAGCGCGGCACGTGAAAGAGCTGCGTGATCGGTCGAAGCGCGATGGTCTCTCGGACCTCCGCGATCGGCGCTCCGAAAACGAGCTGGTGCACCTGGAAGGTCACCAACTCGAGCATCGGTGCGCCGTCTGCCGAGAGGCGGAGCGGTGAGACCATCTAGCGCCGACGGCGACGGGCGCCCATGAGCAGCGCCGCGAGGCCCATCAGCGAGAGCGCCCAGCCGCCCGTCGATCGCGCGCCGCCATTCAGGCCGACGCTGCAGCCGCCGGTGCTCTTCGGGGCGGGCGGCGTCACGGTGCCTCCGTCGGTCGTGGAGGGGCCGCCGTCGGGGGCGCCCATGTCGATTGGGTCCGTCGCCTCGGGGACGCGGAAGAACGTCGCCGTCTGCGGCTCGCTCTGCGAGGTGCCGTCGTTCGCGCTCACGCGCCAGTACCAGCGTCCGGGCGCGAGGGGCGTGGTCACGTACCAGAACGAGTAGCCCGGCGTCTGCGTCACATGGTCGATGTGCTGAAGCGCGGGGGAGTCGAACGTCATCACCGTGTCGATGTCGAACGAGTAGGTGAGCGGATCGAAGTCGGGGTCGCTCGCGTTGTTCGCGACGAGGCGCGGCATCGTGTCGAGGATGCCCACGTCGCCGACCGGATACACGGGAGTCGGCATCGACGGCGTGCGGTTCGGCGACACCTGAAGCTCCCAGCGCTGCGTGGCGATGCCCTCATCCCCGTCGTTCACCGCGATCTCGACGCGGATCGGCGCGTCCGCGCGGGTCACGTCGGAAGCGTCCGGCGTCCACTGCAGCAGCCCCGTCGGGCCGATGGCCATGTCGGTCGGGCCTGCGACCATCGCGTAGGTCAGCGGGTCCGCGGCGCCCGCGGGGTCGGTCGCGACGACCTGGTAGACGTAGTTTGCGCCGACACCGGTCACGGCCGACGGCAGCGCGGACGTGATGACAGGCTGCAGGTTGTTGATGCCGATGGAGCGGTACCGCTGCACGACGTTCGTCCCGTCGGACGCCTCGATGCCGACGCGCACCGTCGAGGTGGGGCCGTCGGTCGTGCCGGCGGGCACCACGTAGCTCGTCGCGCCGGGGGTGTCGCCGAAGGTGCCGTCGCCGTTGAGGTCCCAGGTCCAGGTCGTCGGGTCGTGCTCGAGGTCCTCGACGACGGCGTTGATCGTGATCTCGGCACCCTCGTCGGCGGTGAACGGAGCCTCGAAGCGGACGCGCGGCGCGCCAGCCGTCGCGATGGAGAAATTGAAGATCTCGTCGAGGTAAGCGTCGAGCCCGACGAGCGCCGCATCGTTCGGCTCGGAGAGCAAGGTCGCCTCGTCCGTGACCGGCATATGAGCGCGCTTCTGGATCGCGAAGGAGAGCATCGCGGCGCGCCCGCCCGGCGGAATGGTCACGTTGAACGACCAATCCATCACGCCGCTGCCGAGCGCGACCGCGCCGACGCGGGTCGGCGGCGTGGTCCCCTGAAAGACGTGGCCGAGCGCGGGATCGCCGCCCGGATCGACGTCGTCAGAGTTGCAGTACGCGTCGTCCGTCGTGCAGAGGGTGTCGCCGCTGCCCGTCGAGAAGATCGTCTCGGAGCCGTCGCTGCCGAGGTTGCAGGTCATCGCCATCCGGATCGTCACGGACGCCGCGCCGTTGTTCGTCACGACGTCGAGGAAGCGCGCGTAGTCACCGCCGGTCTCGGGGACGTAGATGAAGCGCTGTACGCCGAGGGTCCCGCCCGCGCCCATCGCGGCGACGGGCATGTCGACCTGCCGCCCCGCCAGGCTCGTCGTGAAGCTCCCCATCGCGCCGGAGGCGTTGTAGGACGTCCCGTCGATCGTCAGCCCGTAGCAGCCGTCGTAGGCGTCGCCGGCGCCGTCGCTCAGCGAGCCATCGTAGGAGCTCTGGATGTCGAACAGCATCCCGCCCTCGCTGTTGAGGTTGGTCGTCTGCGCTTGCACGCTCGAGGGGAGCGCGACCGCGAGCAGACCGACGGAAGCCGTAAGTGCGAAGAAGAGCGGGTAGCTGATGCGCGCCATGACCGCAGATGTTAGCAGAATCCGCTCGCTCAGAAAGTGCCGCTCAACGTGACCGCGCCGCCGCCGGGCAGCGGTGCTGCGCCGACGCTCGCTTGCACGCGCCGTTGCCGCTGTCGCTGAAGGCGAAGCTCTTCGCGGAGCGCGCCGTAGGCGTCCCAGCGTCGCTCGGCGTCGCTGCGCACGACGAGCGTCGCGACTCCGCTGATGACGCGGATGAGCGCGGCGGTCATGACGACGATGTCGAGGTAGTCCCCCGAGAAGGCATAATCGCGCGGCCCAAGATAGAACGGGATGAACGCGACTCCGGTCGCGATGTCGAGCGAGCCCTCGAGGATGCGACTGAGGCGGGAGCGGTCCGCGAGGGTCTCGAGGGCGTCTTCGCCGAAGCGCAGGCGCGCCTTGACCTCGTCGACGTCGCCCATCGGCATATGCGCGAAGATGAGGGCCGGATCCGTCGGGTCCGGCGTGATGAACAGGTTGACGATCCCGTGCGCGATGTTGCCGACGCCGAACACGTAGAAGTACGTCGCGAAGCTGTTGGCGGTGTCGGGGAGGACGGCGCCGAGCACGATCGAGAGCGCGCCGGTCACGATGGAGAGGATGCCGTCCACGACGCCGCTCGAGCCGCCGACGGAGAGCGCCGTGTAGTCACGGTCGAGCACGCGCAGGCGCGCTGCGATGCGCGCCGGGATGCGCACGCCAGCGTCGGTGGAGTCGCCGTCGGGGTCGGTGGCGGCGGCTTGCGGATAGTGCGGAGTCGCGTCGTCAGCGAGGCGATAGGGGCCGGGCGCGGGCGCGTCGGGCGCGGGGGGAGGCGGGACGGCCTGGACGGCGCCGGTCGCGCCGACCGTCGGGGTGCCCTGCGCCGCGGCTGCGCTGTCCGTCGTGGGCGCAGCCGCTGCTGGCGCCCCTGCATCGGGGAGGGCGTAGCCATCGGGGATCGCGGTCGGCGGCAGACGGTGCCCTTGCGGGTCGTACTCGGTCTCCTGCGCGGCGGCGCGCCCCGCGGCGAGCGAGGTCAGCGCCGTCGTGAGCAGCGCGAGAAACACGATGCGCGTGGCGATGGACATCGTCCGGAGCATAGCCCGGCCTTCGTTTCGCGGCCCGTTAGGGGCTGACGCCAGCGTCGGGACCCGCCCCGAGCGGCGACGGATCGAGCGCGCGCAGCCCTTCTGTCGCGCGCACGTCGTCGGGGTGACGGCGCAGGGCCTCGCGGTACGCCTCGGCTGCCTGCGTCGGCTGACTCGTCGCGAGCAGCGCCGCCGCGAGCACGAGCGCGGGCGCTGGGTCGTGCGCGTCGAGCGACAGCGCCTCGCGCGCCGCGGTGCTGGCGCGCGCCGCTTCGCCCGCCTCGAGCGCTGCGCGGGCCAGGTCGAGCTGACAACGTG
>CAIUAC010000949.1 GCA_903896985.1 uncultured Sandaracinus sp. | reverse complement strand
GCGCGACGAACACCGCGACGCAGTCCACGAAGCCCCCGTCGACGAGCGCGCCGTGCAGCTGCGCGCCGCCCTCGACGAGCAGCCGCACGCAGTCGCGCCCGGCGATCTCGCGGAGGGCCGCGTCGAGATCGAGCCCGCCGCCCGCCGCGCGCGGCACCTCGACTAGCTCGACGCCCGGCAGCGCGGAGAGCGCGGCGCGCTTCTCGTCGGGCGCGTCGGGCCCATGGAGGATCAGCGTCCCCGCGGCCGAGCGATGCCGCGCGAGCTTCGCCGAGAGCGGCGTCCGCAGCGCGCTGTCGAGCACGACGCGCAGCGGGTCCCGCCCGCGGATATGCCGCACGGTCAGCTCGGGGTCGTCGGCGAGCACGGTGCCGACGCCGACGAGGACGGCGTCGCTCGCCTTGCGGAGGCGATGCGCCTCCTTGCGCGCGTCGAGCCCGGTGATCCAGCGCGAGTCCCCCGTGCGCGTCGCGATGCGCCCGTCGAGCGTGACGGCGCCCTTCAGCTGCACGAACGGCACCCCGCGCAGGCGGTGCTTGAGGTGGTCCGCGACGAGCCGACGCGCCGCGTGCTCTTGCACGCCGAGCACGACCTCGAGCCCCGCCGCCCGCAAGCGCTCGACCGCGCCCGGCACAGGGAGCGCGGGGTTTCGCGCGCCGATCACGACGCGCGCGACGCCCGCCGCGAGCAGCAGCTGCGTGCACGCCCCGGTGCTGCCGGGGTCATCGCAAGGCTCGAACGTCGTGTAGAGCGTCGCGCCCCGCGCGCGCTTGCCCGCCGCGCGCAGCGCCGCGACCTCCGCGTGCACCGTGTCAGCGCGCTCGTGGTGCCCGACGCCGACGACCTCGCTCCCCTGCGCGAGGACCGCGCCGACGTGCGGGGACGGGCTCGGTCGCCCGCTCGCCCCCGCCTTGAGCGCGGCCCTCATCAGCTGCACGTCGAGCACGGACAGGTCGCCGCCGGCCATCAGTCGTCTCCGCCCGATTTCCGCTCCGGCGCGGCGATCCCACGCGCGCCCATCCCCGACACGGGCGTCCCCAACACCGGCGTCCCCAACACGGGCGTCCCCAACACCGGCGTCGCTGCGGCAGCGAGCGGCGCCGCCGTCCCGCCCGCGCCCGTCGACGCCTTCAGCAGCGTCGAGAGCGCCTCCATGAACTCGTGGATGTCCTTGAACTCGCGGTAGACGCTCGCGAAGCGCACGTACGCGACCTGATCGAGCTCGCGGAGGTGCTGCATGACCTTCTCGCCGATGGCCGAGGAGGGCACTTCCTTCTCGCCGGTCTCGACCAGCTCCCGCTCGATGGTGTCGACGAAGCGCTCGAGGTCCTCCGACGAGACGGGCCGCTTCTCGACCGCGCGGCGCAGCCCGGCGAGCACCTTCATGCGGTCGAACGCCTCGCGCCGATCGTCCTTCTTGATGACGAGCGGCAGCACCTGCTCGACGCGCTCGTAGGTCGTGTACCGGCGCGCGCAGGCCTCGCACTCACGCCGCCTCCGGGTCACCTCACCGCCGGCCGAGAGCCGCGAGTCGATGACCTTGTTCTCGAGCGTGGCGCAGAACGGGCACTTCATTGCGCGCGGACGCTACGATTTGCGCGGCGCGCGGGCAATCTCAAACGCGCGAGGCGGCTACTCCGCCGTGCGAGGGTCTCGGTGCTCCGGATGCCGAGGCAGCCCAGCCAAGGCGCTGTCGATCCACGACCGCAGCGCGACACTCCCGGCGCGGAGCACGGCGGCGGGGGAGTTCCAGTCCCCGAAGCGATCGCGAGCGACCTCGTCGGGGTTCAAGTACTCGACTCCGTCGCTCCAATGGTCAGCCCGCAAGCGCTCCGTGACGGTCGTCTTCCCCGAGCCGTTCGGCCCAGCGATGACGATCAGCACCGGGCTCACGGAGCCTTGGCCTTCGCCGACGGCGCGGCCGTCGCGGCGGCCTCGCGGAGCACCGCGATGCGCTCGCTCAGCTCGCGCGCGACCCGCGCCTGCTGCGCGGGAATGTGCGCGAACGCGCGCTGCGACAGCTCGCGCAGCTCGTCGTCGCTCGGTTCGTAGCTCGGATCTGCGAGGTTTCTGCGAGGCACGTCTGCACCCATTCGTGAGCGTCGAAGGCTCCGCTCCTATGCACCGGACGCGCTATGTGGTCGAGCGGCGCCATCGCCGAGCGAGTCGACCGACGCGCGCCCGCGCAACATCGACCCACGCGCCCTGCGCCGCGCAACGCGCTGCGCGACCGCGCCGGCCGGGCACCGTGCTCGTCGGACGGACGGGATGCGCCCTCTCGCGGGAGGCGATTCAACGTCGGTCGGCGATCTCGACGAGCTCCTCACCAGCGTCGAGCAGCGCGCGAGCGTCCTGCCACCTGGAGCGGAGCACCTCACGCATACGCGCATTGGACGTATTTCCGCACGTCAGCCAGACGATGCGAGGCGGCGGTCCGAGGCGGTCGAGCAGCGCGACGAAGTCGGAGTCCTTCGTCATCACGACGACGTCCGCAGCACGCGCTGCGGCGAAGATCACCGCGTCGCTCGCGTCACGGAGGCCCACGTCCGCCACGGCGGTCGCGTCGACCCCGAGCTCCGACGCAAGCCACCGCGCGAGGCTCGGCGAGAGCTGCGCGTCGAGCCAGAGCTTCACGCGGCCAAGATCGGGTGATCGAGCCGTCGGCTCGCGAAGCGGAGGCACGCTTCGAGGTCGTCGGGCTCGAGGTCAGGGAGCTCTTGCAGCACCTCCGCGTGCGACAGCCCCGAAGCGAGCAGGTCGAGCACGTCGGTCACACGGATCCGCATCCCGCGGACGCACGGTCGCCCGCCGCACTGCTCGAGGTCGATCGTGATGCGCTCCGGCGAAGACGACATTGGCGGAGGATAGCGTAGACGCGCGGGGTTGCGCAGCGGCCGAGCGGCGCCCTGCGCCGCGCAACGCGCTGCGCGACCGCGCCGGCCGGGCACCGTGCTCGTCGGACGGGGCCCGCGTTCTCGCGGACGGCGTGAGACGTCGGTCGAGCTCCCCGGCAAACCATCGCTGCGAGCGCGCCCATCCGCCTGCGCTCGGCACCCGACCTTCGCTGTGGGAGGCGCTGTCGACGTCGGTCGCGCAGCTTTCGCGTGCTACTTTGAGGCCGGTGGCGACGATTCGCGTAGGCGACTTCGAGTGGGACTCTGCCAAGGCTGCGGCCAACGTGCGCAAGCACGGCGTCTCCTTCGCAGAGGCCATCAGCGTGTTCTTGGACCCGCTGGCGCTCGACGTCGTCGATGAGGTTCATGCCGACCGGTGGATCGTGATCGGTCAGACGCGCGGGGCGCGCACAGTGCTCGTCGTCTACACGGAACGCGAGACCGGGACCATCTTGAGGCTCATCAGCGCCCGCCCCGCCACGACCCACGAGAGAAGAACCTATGAAGCCCAGTGAACCGTCCAAAGCCTCGCTCCGCGAGATGCCAGAGATCGACTTCACTCGCGCACGCGTCGTGAGCCGCGGTCGCCACGCGGCGCGCGCCCGGCGCTCCTTCGAGACGCTCATCATCGACAAGAAGACGCTGAAAGCACTCGGCGGCGCCGATGCGGCGCTCGCCATTCTCGAGGCCGTCGCCAACTCGATCGCAGCGAGCCGCAAGAAGGGGCGCGCGGCGTAAACGCACTGGGTTCTGCGGCGGTCGAGCGGCGCAACGCCGGCCCTCACGCCGTATGCGCCGCGAGTCCTTGTGTCACCGCGCCGGCCGGGCACCGCGCTCATCACCCAGTCGT
>CAIUAC010000948.1 GCA_903896985.1 uncultured Sandaracinus sp. | reverse complement strand
TGAGCTGCGCGCCGCGCTCGCGCCGTATCTCGACTCGCGCAACGCGTACGTCGAGTCGCTGAGCGACGACGGCGCCTCGATGCTGCTCTCGACGCGCTTCGCGAGCACGTATCAGCTGCACCTCCTGCGCACGCCGCGCGGCGCCCGCACGCAGCTGACGTTTCTGCCCGAGCCCGTCGAGTCCGGCGTGCTCGTGCCGGGCGCGCCCGACTCGCTCGTCTACGCGACGGACACGGGCGGCGACGAGAACACTCAGCTCTATCGGCTCGACGCGCGCACCGGCGCGACGACGCTGCTGACCGACGGCGTGAGCCGACACCTCGGGCACGTCTTCTCCGACGACGGAGCCAAGCTCGCGTACGCGGGCAACGCCCGCAACGGGCACGACATGGACGTGTACGTCAGCGACGGGCGCACGCGCGAGTCTGCGCATTTGCTCGTCGAGGGCGTCGGGCAGTGGACGGCAGAGTCCTTCTCGCACGACGGCAGCAAGCTGCTCGTCGCCGAGTATGTGTCGATTACAGACTCCCGCTTTCACGTCGTCGACCTCGCGACTCGGCAGGTCACGCGCGTCACGCCGCCCGAGCCCGTCGCGGCGTATCGGAGCGCGCTCTTCTCGCGCGATGGCGCGAGCGTCTACGTGACGAGCGACCGCGAGGGGGACTTCGTCGAGCTCTACGAGCTGACGCTCGCGACGGGCGCGTTTCGCTCGCTCACGCGCGATATCCCCTGGAACGTCGAGGAGCTCGCGCTCTCTCCCGACGGTCGCACGCTCGCCTTCACGACGAACGAGGACGGCGTCAGCGTGCTGCACCGGCTCGACACTCGCGCTCGGCGGCACACGCCCGTCGCGCTGCCGGGCTTGGCGCGTGGCGTGCTCACGGGGCTGCAATATGCGCGCGACGCCGACCGACTCGCGTTCTCGCTCAACTCCGCGACGGCGCCCGGCGACGCGTACACGGTGGATATGCGGCAGGCGCGCGTCGAGCGCTGGACGGAGACGGAGGTCGGCGGGCTCGACCGCGGTCGCTTCGTCGCGCCGGAGCAGGTGCGCTTTCGCAGCTTCGATGGGCGCGAGCTCCCTTGTGCGTACTACCGCCCGGCGGGTCCGGGGCCGTTCCCCGTCATCCTCGACGTGCACGGAGGGCCCGAGTCGCAGGCGCGCCCGCTCTTCAATCCGGTGCGGCAATTCCTCGTCGGGCAGGCGGGCTTTGCTGTGCTCGTGCCGAACGTGCGCGGCTCGGACGGCTACGGAAAGGCCTATCTGCGCCTCGACGACGGCGTGCGTCGTGAGGACTCCGTCAAGGACCTCGGCGCGCTCCTCGACTGGGTTGGCGCGCGCCCCGAGCTAGACGCGGCGCGCGTCGGCGTCTACGGCGGCTCGTACGGCGGCTACATGGTGCTGGCGGCGCTGACGACCTATCCGGAGCGGCTCCGCGCGGGCGTCGACATGGTGGGGATCGCCAACTTCATCACCTTCCTCGAGAACACCGCGCCCTATCGCCGCGACCTGCGGCGCGCCGAGTACGGCGACGAGCGCGTCCCGGAGCTGCGCGAGTTTCTGACGCGCATCTCGCCCGTGCACAACGCCGCGCGCATCCGGAGCGCGCTCTTCGTCGCGCACGGCGCGAACGACCCGCGCGTGCCCGCGGGCGAGGCGGAGCAGATCGTGCGCGCGGTGCGCGAGAGCGGCGCCGACGTCTGGTACATGCTCGCGCGCAACGAGGGGCACGGCTACGACAAGAAGGAGAACCGCGACGCGTTCGCGTACGCGTGGGTGCGCTTCTTCCAAGAGCAGCTCGGCGCGCCGCCACGCTGAGCCGAGCCGGCGACACGCCGGGCGCTGGCCACTCCAGCCGCCACTCTCCGGGGCCGACGGTGGCTACTGGTCCAGCCAAAACCTCAACCTTGGTCACTTTGATGTCCCGCAATCATTGAGGAATGTGCTCGGCACGGTTGCTGCTCTATCCACAGATATGCGCAACACTCTCTGGCTCGGGACGTGGATGGCGGCGGCTCTACTCGCCGGCTGTGCGGCAGAGGACCTCGGCACGGCGCCCGCGGGCACCGACCCGACGCTCGAGAGCGTCGAGGACGCGTTCGTCGTCGCCGACGGCAAGGCGGACGACTTTCTCTCCGTCAGCGCGCGGGAGTTCATCGTCGAGGGCACCGACACCGTGACGCTCGAGCCGGAGCTCGCGACGGCGACGGCGGCCCGCAAGCTCGCGCGCGCCCACGAGCTGATCGGGCTGCGCCAGACGGCGAACGCCTGGTTCCTCAACCAGTACCTCGTCGACAAGGAGAGCGAAGAGGCGAACGCGCAGTACGGCGGCTTCGGCGCGATGGCGAAGGCGGGCTCCTACGAGGAGCTCGACGTCCGCGCCGTCGACGCGCGCACGTACAGCTTCCGCTTCACGCAGCTGCTCGCGGGGCGCTCGAACCTGATGACGCTGCTCCCCGTCCGGACCGCCGCCGACGGCACCAAGAGCTTCGTGCTCACCGTCGGGCTGCCGAGCAACGCCGACCTCGCGCGCCTCGAGACGAACAGCGAGTGGTACCGCGACGCGCCCTGGTCCGAGTGGAACCCCTCGACGGTGCCCGCCGCGCAGAAGCGCGACCTGACGCTGACGCTCCGCCCCGAGGTCGCCTCGCAGGACGCGTGGCTCGACTTCAACAAGATGCTCGCCGACGGCGTCCTCGACATCGATGTGCACTTCGGCTGGGACTACCACAGCGCCTATCACGTCTCCCACGCGCGAGCGATGTTCAGCTGGCTCAAGACCAAGGGCTTCACCGCGCCCGTCGCGAGCTTCGATCTCTTGAACCGCACGAGCGGCCCCTTCACGCGCTCGCTCAACGCCAACGGCCGCACCGTGCGCGTCGAGGTCCGCCTCTTCTACGGCAAGACCGGCAGCGACACCGACCCGGACACCGACGCGGGCGGGCGCGTCCTCGAGAACGATATGCGCGACAGCCTGCGCACGCGCGACGTCATCGTCTACAGCGGCCACAGCGGGCCGTTCTACGGCTTCGCGCTCGCCAACTGGCGCCGCACCGCCGAGGGCGACCTCGACGACGCCGACATGACGAGCGTCGAGATGCCCGCCGACCGCTATCAGGTCGTCGTCGCCGAGGGCTGCGACACGTACATGATCGGCGCCGCCTTCGGTCGGAACCCGAACAAGACCGCGCTCCACAACCTCGACGTGCTGACGACGACGTCCTTCTCGAACGCCTCGACGCCCGCGACGGTCCAGAGCCTGATCACGCACCTGATCGAGCGCGACTCGAGCGGACGGCACCGCCCCCGCACGATCAAGACGCTCCTCGCGAACCTCGACGCGAACTCGGCGGGCGGCTTCCACACGATGTACGGCATGCACGGCATCGACGACGACCCGCGCCTGCACCCGTACGCCGCGGTCGACATGATGGGCCAGGAGTGCGGCGCCAACGCCGACTGCGGCGGTCTCGGCAACCTCTGCGTGCGCCGCGCCGCGCGCCAGCCGAAGCTCTGCACGGCGGCTTGCACCGCCGACAGCGGCTGCCCGACGGGCTACGCGTGCAAGGCCGTCGCGTCGGGTACGACGATCTACGGCAACGCCTGCATCCCGCGCTGAGGGCGGGCGTCAGACGGCGCGCTCGTCAGGCTGCGCGGGAGTCAGTCTGCGTAGTCGTCAGTCTGCGTAGTGGTCAGTCTGCGCAGCCAGCATGACCCGCGTCTGCGTCGAGCGAGCGCTCAACAACGAATGCTTGCCAGCGGCCTTGCGCACGGCCCGGGCGAGCTGGGGATCAAACAAGATTGTGCGCCGCGCCACCGTCTTACGCGGATATCGCGCAAGCCAGCGCGTAGAGCAATCGACAGGCGACCTCAGCCTTGGTCGGGATGGCGGGTCGGGATGGCGGGTCGGGATGGCGACCGCAACCAGCTGCGGGCTTCTTCGTGCGATCCTGCATAGACCTGAGCTCGACGAGAATTGACGTGATGCAGGGTGTCGATGTAGACCAGACACAGGTCGTCCAGCGCGTGGCCGACAGTGGCCTGCGCGGTCCGAGCCAGCATGAACCGATTCCCGAGAGGTCACATATGAGGCACCTTGTCGTTCCAGCCATTCGAGCCAACACAGCCATCTCCGCCATCCTTGCTGCGCTCGTTCTGAGCGCGTGTGGCAGCGACGACCCTGCGACTCCAGCGGATGGGGCCGTTGCGCCCATCCCGGATAGCGTCGAGATCATGGCCACGCTGACCTGCCACGACGGGACTGAGGCGCGCCCCCCAGCCTCGCTCGGTGTGGCCCACCTCGAGCGCTGCATCTACCGGCCGTCCATACAGCGCCTCGACATCCAGATCGACGACAGCGTCGGGGGCCACATGTTCGTGGCTCAGATTGCCAGCTTCAACGGCGTCGGCACCTTCGTCACCAGCTCTGGGAGCACCGACACCGACAGCTTCGTGGAGATGCGCGCGGACGCGACCACCGTCAACACCGCTGCCTCCTCCTCCCCCGACTGTCAGGCGCACGCCTGTTCCTTCAACGTGACAAAGGCAGGGGTGGTGAGCGCGGGCGCGGGAGGCCAGGGAACGCTGGCCTTCGACCTAGAGTGCCCGTCCCTGGGTGGCGCGGCCGTCTACTGCCTCGAGTGCGCGGTGTCGCCGACGACGTTCCACATCGACGTCGCCGCCTGCACGCGTGACGACTGACACGCAGCGCCCTGGCTCAATATCCCGCCGATAGGTGGCTCGGTCGTAGGGCGCCCCTGAAGGAATCTCCAGCTCGCCGCGCGCTTCAAGCCCGAAGGAGCGGGGATGGGGCGCTTCGACCGCTGTAGCGAGTTGCGCCGCGCGGCTCGGCTCGCTGACTCGTTAGTTGACGGACCGCGCGCGCTGGGGCTAGCGTCGTTCCCGTCGTGAGGCGAGTGCTGCGCGATTTCGTCGGTTGCGGAGCTGCTCACATCACCGAAGCCTTCTTGGACTAGATCATCAAGTCTGCCCAACAACCAGGAGAAGAACTCGATATGAGCTCAGGAACGTGTCCCAGTTGCAGAGAGCACAGGAACCTCTATCGCTGCCAGAAGTGCGGCACCATCACCTGCCAGCAGGGGCATTGCTCGAAGAACCCTGGCCACGGGTGGTGCCCGAGCTGCAAGGGCCCACTCAAGGCCATCTGATCGCGTGAGTCGATAAGCTCCGGCACCACGCCTCCACACTCGAACTCACCGCTGCGTAGGCGCGTGCGACACTCCCGGCAGAGGCCTCCACCGCGAGGAACGCATGACCAGCTCAGCTACTACTTCGAACGTTCTCGCTCTCTGCTCGTCGCCGTCGCGCGGCGCTTCTTTGCCTGACTGCCCGGCTGGCCGAGCGTCGAGCGAGGTGCCGCGATGAGCGCCGCGACGCCCGAATTCTCCGGACTCAAGGGGCGCTTCTTCGCCTGGTTCCTGACCAGCCCGCTCCGGCGAGTGCTGGAGTGGAGGATGGGGAAGCCCGACCAGCGGATCCTCGAGCTGCTCGCGCTGCGCGGGGACGAGCTGGTCCTGGATGCCGGCTGCGGGTCGGGCTTCCACACGCTGCTCGTCGCCGAGCGCCTCACGACCGGCCGGGTGACCGCGGTGGACGTGTCCACCGAGATGCTCGCGCGCCTGCGCACCCTCGCGGCCAAGCGCGGGCTCGCGCAGCGGGTCTCGGTGGCGCTCGGGGACAACCTCGCGCTCGACCTCCCGGACGCCACGTTTGACCGATCGGTCAGTGTCGCCGTGTGGCACCACCTCTCCGACCCGCAGCGCGCGTGCGCGGAGCTCGCGCGCACGCTGAAGCCGGGAGGTCATGCGGTCGTCGTCGACCTCGCGATCGCCCCCTCCGAGAAGGCAGTGCGCGGGCTCGAGGGGCATGACCGCGCGTTTGGGCCAGCGGAGATGCGTCAGGTCATGGAGCGCGCCGCGCTCGTCGACGTGACGGTCGAGACGATCGGGCGCTGGGTCGTCGGCGTGGGGCACAAGGCGGCCGCGGACTAGGGATACGCCCCGCGAGCCGATGGCCCGCCCCCGGCTCCCGTCCCGACGCTCCGCTCCAGCCCACGAGGGATTCCGTCGCCCATCGGCCGGTGACCGCGGCCGTTCCGACGACGTTTGCCGACCTCTGCCGACCTCAACCTTGGTCGGTGCCGACCTCAACCTTGGTCGGTGCCGACCTCAACCTTGGTCGGTGCCGACCTCAACCTTGGTCGGTGCCGACCTCTGCCGACCTCAACCTTGGTCGGCGCGGTTTGGCGTGAAAGGTGAGCGCGTCGGGCAGGGAAGGGCCGAATACTCCACTCCGGTCCGCCATAAACGCGACCGGCCAGGCTCAGAGCCGCCTCCGCTGCCGCGAAGATCCGCAGCGCGGCTCAGTGAGCCGACTCGCTCGCGCGCACGATCGACGCGCGGGCTCTCCGCACGCGCCCCGCGATTTCTGAAAACGCCCGATGGGGTCCCGGGACCCTGCGAGCGGTTTTTGAAAACGCCCGATGGGGTCCCGGCACCCCCCGAGCGGTTTTTGAAAACGCCCGATGGGGTCCCGGGACCCTCAGGAGCGTTCTTGGTGGCGCGGCTGGTCCCGTCGGCACACGGCGCAGCCCGCAACCTGCGCAGCCCGCAGCCTGCGCAGCCCGCAGCCTGCGCAGCCGTCAGTCGGCGCCCTTCTTAGTCCGCGCAGCCGTCAGTCGGCGCAGCCGACCGTGACCTGCGCGATGCCGGCGGGCGGCGTC
>CAIUAC010000947.1 GCA_903896985.1 uncultured Sandaracinus sp. | reverse complement strand
TAGCCGCGCCCCTCGGCGTCCGGCTTCACCTTGCCCCAGTTGGCGAAGAGCTTGCCCCACTCCGAGGTCAGCGCCTTCTGGATGTGCTTCTGCCCGTGCACCGGGTACCAGAACACGTCGTGATAGGTGACCGAGGCGACGTACGCCCACGGCGCGAGCCACGTCTTCAGCGACCACTCGATGGGCTTCTTGAGCGGGCCCCAGTAGATGCGGTGCTGGTTCTTCGAGGCGAACGTCATGTTCTTGAACGGCCCCTCGAAGTTCCACTTCTCGTCGAGCGCGTCGACGTCGCCGACGATCTCGATGTCGCGGACGTCGCCGCAGCCGAGCCCGAGTTCGTGCGCGAGGCGGATGAACTTGATGTCCTTGAGCGGATCGAACCCCATCAGCTTCGCGGCGACGGCGTCGATGGCGACCTGATCGCTGCTCGCGAGGAGGATGTTCTTCACGTGCGGGATCATGCAGCGCGGCCCAGGCCCGTCGCCCGCGAAGGTGCCGTCCATCACCGCGAAGATCCCCTTGTGGATCTTCTTCTGGATCATCAGGAGGTCGACCAACGTCTCGTGGATGACGGGGTGCGTCCAGTGCCGGTGCTCGTTGAGCAGCCCGCCGAACGCGTTCTTCATCGCGCCCGTCGTCGTCGTGAAGATGTGCGTCTTGACCGTCGGCAGGTGGAGGATGTTCTCGCCGATGAAGCGCTTCGGGATGGAGAAGCCCTTGGGGAACACCTCGTTCAGCACGAGGAATTTGTCGGCGAGGTCGCCCACGGCGTCCCGCACGTTGATCCACTCTTCGCCGCCCTCGTAGAGGTGCACGTTGCGCAGGCCGTTCGCCTCGACGACGTCGAGTTGCTTGTTCTCACGCTCGCCGAGGTGCGCGTCGATGACGACGGTGCGGTTGTGGCAAGCGTGGATCAGGTCCTTCTTGTAGCCGTCCTTCTGCATCGCGCGGATGACGCCCTCGAGCTGCCAGGGCGTCGTGGACGAGGCGGGATAGAAGAAGTGCCAAGAGATGTTGACCTTGAGCGCGGTGTCCGTGTCCTTGTCGAGGGTCTGCTGGTAGTCCGCCAGGTTCATGACCCGGTGGTAGTCCTCGAGGACGGTGGACGGCTTGGTGCGGACGATGGCGACCTTGGAGCGCGACATGGGCGCAAGAGTGGCCCAGCCCGCGCCACCGCGCATCTGCGGAGCGCCGAGCGGGCAAGGGAGCGCGGCGAGCGGCGAATATCTGGGCGCGAGAGGGGCGCGCTTGTCAGGCGACTGCGAGACGCACGCACCGGTCAGGCGACTGCGAGAGGCACGCGCCGGTCGCGTGACGTGCTCGTCGGACGGGTCCCGTCTCCTCGCGGAGGGGCGGAAGACGACGGTCGAACCACCCAGCAAACAATCCGCTGCGGCAGCCGGCCCGGGGACCCCCGACGGCTGCTTCCAGCAGCCGCCGCCCCAGGCACCCCACGTCCGCCTGCGCTCGTCCCACGCCCGTCGCTCCGTCCGCACTAATCCGCTGTGCTGATGTAGACAAAGAGAATGACGAAGGCGATCGCCGCGGGAATGCCCAAGACCCACCCCATGGTCGCGCCAGCGTCGGATTGCTTGATGATCGCCTCCCTCACGTCGTCGATGTCGAAACGCTGTTGGCCGCGATTCGCTCCAGCAACTTCGAGGATTCCCTCACGACTAAGCGTGCTCAGGAGTGGGCGCCTGGGTGATGAGCAACAGGGCGCCGACGCTACGAGAGAGAGAGAGAGAGAGAGAGAGGACGCGCGGCGCATGGGGCGCAGCTAACCTTGGCGCACGTAGTGGGTCAATGGCCGCCGCGGGCGCTGCGAGTGAAAGCGTCACCACTACGCTCGGCGTGACATCGCTGCGCGGAGCCGGCTATCACTAGCCCAACCCCACGAGCCCCAATGGCACGAACTCCCATTCATCCAGGCGAGTTCCTCGGCGAGGAGCTGCGCGAGCTCGGTGTCGGCGCGGCGGCGCTCGCCCGTGATCTGCACATCCCGACCAACCGCGTCACGGCCATCCTCGACGGGCAGCGCGGCGTCACGGCGGACACTGCCCTGCGGCTCGGGCACTGGTTCGGCACGAGCGCGGAGCTGTGGCTCAACCTGCAGAAGTCGTACGAGCTGCGCCTCGCCGAGCAGACGAGCGGCGCCGAGATCAAGCGGCTGCCGCGGCGGCGCGTCGCCTGAGGCGGCGCTCGGCGCAGGCCTCCCCGCCTACACCCGAAACAGCCCGTCGAGCTCCAGCTCGATGGCGTCGAAGGGCTCCGCGCGGATCAGCAAGTCGCCCTCTTCGACCGCAAAGCTCGACACCGCCAGCCACTGCCCGGACTCGTTGCGCAGCACCTCGAGCGTCTGCGCGATGGGGTCGATGATCCAGTAGTGCCGCACGCCCTCGCGCGCATAGACGCGCGCCTTCTTGATGCGGTCGAAGCGCTCGCCGCCCGGCGAGAGCACCTCGCAGACCCAGTCGGGCGCGAGCGTGAACGCGGCAGTCTCGCGGGGATCGGTCAAGCGCTCCCGACGCCAGCCGGCGAGGTCGGGGACGAGCCTGTCGGGGCGCGGGCCGAGGTGCAGCTCGGGCTCGTCGAGGATGATCCAGCCGCCAGGCCCCGCGAGGCCGCGATCGAAGGGGCCGTCGAGCGCGCCGCCGAGGCGCGAGGTCACGCGCAAGTGCAGAAACTTCGGCCGCGGCAGCAGGTGCAGCTCGCCGTCGAGGAGCGCCGCCGGCGTGCCCTGCGGCAGCGCCTCGTACGCCTCCACGGCCTCACGCGCGGACATGGCAGCGGGCGGGCGCTTCGCGTCTCTCATGGGCGTGAGTATAGCCGAGCGCCCGTGCTTCACCGCGCGCCACCCCGCGCGCGTCGAGCGGCTCCGCTCAGAGGTCGATCACCGGGACGCCCATGTCGCGCGGGCAGAGCTCGCACGTCGTGGTCGGAGGGGAGCGCGTCGGGCCGGAGAGGTAGATGTCGCACACCGTCTCGCCGCCCTCGCAGCGACAGCCCGTGTAGCTCTCCGACGGAGACGCGCAGCAGTAGCCGCCTCCGCTCCAGGTGACGCCGACGGTGTAGACGCACGACGGCTCGAAGTTGCACGGCACCGGGCACGTCGTGCCGTAGCCGCGATAGGAGCAGCTGCCGCCTGACACGACCGTCGACGGGCACGGGTCGTAGGACGACGGCTCACACCCGCCGATCAACGCCGCGAGCGCGACGCCGACGAGCAACCCGAGCAGCGCGATGCGCGCGCCGCGACATGCTGCGACCAACGTGTGCGCTCTGTTCTCCATGCGCCCGACGATGACAGGTCGCGCGACGCGAGAACAGCGGCGCGCGTCGAGCACGGCGCAGCGCGCGGCTAGCCGACGAGGGCTTGCATCAGCTCGGCGAGGGCCGGCGCGAGGAGTTGTTATCTAAAGTCGGGAAGTAGATAACAACACCGGCGAGGGGCCAGCGGGCATCGGCCTCGCGCGAACGACGACCGAACGCTCACCGACGAAACAGCGCCGCCAGGTTGAGCTCGATCGCGTCGAACGGCTCCGCGCGCACGAGCGCCGCGCCCGCCTCTGCGGCGAAGCTCGACGCCTGCAGCCAGAGCCCGCCCTCGTTGCGCAGCACCTCGAGCGTCTTGGCGGCGGGGTCGATGATCCAGTAGTGCCGCACGCCCTCGCGCGCATAAATGCGCGCCTTCTCGATGCGATCGATGCGCTCGCCCCCCGGCGAAAGCACCTCGCAGATCCAGTCGGGCGCGAGCGCGATCGCGGCCGTCTCGGGCAGCTCCGGCAAGCGCTCTCGGCGCCAGCCCGCGACATCCGGCGCGAGTTTGTCGGGCCGCGGCCCGAG
>CAIUAC010000946.1 GCA_903896985.1 uncultured Sandaracinus sp. | reverse complement strand
TGCTGCCGACGGTCAGCGGCGTCGGCAACGTCACGCTCTACGACCGCGAGGTGACCAGCTTGGCCGGCGTGCTCCGCCCGCACTATGGCTACGACCTCGACCTGCAGGGCCAAGAGTCCGTCTCGCTGCGCGCCTGGAACGCGACGCGCATCGCCGAGGCGAACACGCGCACGACGCGCCTGCGCGCCGACGACGCCAAGCGCCTGATCCGCTCGTTGGTCGCGCGCGTCTACTTCGCGGTGCTGACGGCGCGGCGCAATTCGGAGCTCGCGCGCACTCAGCTCGCCTCGGCGCTGCGGCAGGACGAGTCGGTCGGGGCGCGCATCGAGGCGGGCGCGGCGGTGCCGCTCGACCGCGCGCGCTCGCAGATCGGCGTCCTCGAGGCCAGGCAGCGCGTCGAGAGCGCCGACGCGCAGCTCGCGCAGCAGTGGGATCTCTTCGGGCAGTCGCTCGGGCTCGAGGAGCCCGTCGAGGCCGAGGAGTCGCCCGCGCCGGAGCCCGGCGAGCCGCTCGCGCGCTACCTCGACCGAGCGCTCGGCGCCCGCACGGATCTGCGCGCGCTCGAGGCGACGCGCGACGTCGCCCGCCTGCAGGTCGACGACGCCTGGCTGCGCTACGCGCCCTCCCTGAGCCTGACGTGGACGGGCGCCTATCGCGGCCCGGCGACGGTGACCAACCCGACGACGACGCAGTGGACCGCCGTCGCGTCCCTCGTCGTGCCGATCTTCGACGGTGGGCTGCGCTATGGCGCGCTCGCCGACGCCCGCGCGCAGGTCGCCGACGCCGAGGAGCGCTCAGCGCAGCTGCGCCGCAGCGTGCGCGTGCAGGTGCGCGACGCGTATCGCCGCGCCGAGACCGCGGGCCGCACCATCGTCTTCGCCGAGCAGAGCGTCGCGCTCTCGCGCCAGAACCTCGAGCGCGCGGAGCTCGCCTATCAAGCGGGCGCGGCGACGGGCGTCGAGCTCGACGACGCGCGCCGTCAGCTCGAGACCGCGGAGACGACGCTGCTGCTCCGCTCCCTCGAGCGGCAGCTCGCCATGATCGACCTGATGGCGTCTGCGGGGATGCTGTAGCCGGGCCGAAGGCCGGGAGCTCGTTCCGGCCCTCACCCACGCTGTGCAAGCTCGCCGGCGACACCCTCTCCCGCGCCGGCGGGAGAGGGTACCTGGCGCAGCCCGTGCGGCGCTGCGGGAGAGGGTATCTGGCGCAGCCCGTGCGCCTGTCTCTGCGACGGACGGAACTGGTGCTGCGAGGGACGGAACTGTCTCTGCGACGGACGGAACTAGCGCTGTGATGGGCGGAACGAGTGCTGTGACAGAGGGAACCAAGAGCGTGACGCGCGGAACCAAGATGGCGCCGAGTGGCCCTGAGGCCGCGTTGAGCGGAAGCAAGCCGGCGCGGCGCGCGACGCCTTCGGCCTTCGTGATTCCGCGTCGCGTCGTCGTGACCGCGGCGTCGTTCGACGCGGTGGCGAGGCTCCTCGAGACGCCCCGCAAGCCGACGAGGGCGCTCAGGGCGCTCCTGCATGGCGAGTCCGTCGTCGGCGAGCCTTGAGTCGACGCCCCAGGAGGGCTGTCGGCGCGCGCCCGAGGACGACCGTGCCGCGTTCGACGAGCGCGGGCAGGGGCAAGGACAGCGGTAGGCGGTGCGGGACCGTCTGGTCATGCAGCGGGAGCGCGACCAGTACGTTCGCCATCTCGCTGTGCGCCTGCAGCGACGGCAGCCCCCCGAGCAGCTTGTTCAAGGAGTGCGTCTTCAGGCCGCCTGCATCGCCGATGTTCGTCCCGAGCGCGATCACGATCGCCTTGCAGCTCTTCTCCGACGACTGACAGGAAGCGTAGGCAGACCACTCGTAGAAGCCGTGCTCGAGCAGGAGCCTGGCGGCGAGCAGGTCCCGCTCAGCCTGCTGGAGCCAGTCCGCGTGGTTGGGCTGCGCGCCGCCGCTCACGGCACCGCCTGCAATGGATGGTTGAGCAGCGAGAGCACGACCTGCACGCCTGCGTCCGTGATGCGGAGCGCGCTCGCCCCCACCACTTCGACGAGCCCTCGCGCGACGAGCGGCTGGTAGAGCCCGGGAAGCTCCGCGGGCGGGACGTTCATCGCCGCCGCGAGCGTCCGCTCGTCCAGCGCGAGCTCCTCTGGATTGAACGGGTTGAACTTGAAGTCGTGGAGGACCTTGAGGACGAGGTCCTGACGGTACGCGGTCCAGTCGCCCAGCATCACGTAGCGGCCGAGCGGAGTCGTCATCGAGGTGGCCACGGACCCAGCGTGTCGCGGCCGGTCGAGGAGTGTCAAGCGACGGTGGGCGGCGCGCAGCCGCGCTCGACGAGCCGTTGTATGCTGCCCCCACGATGCACGCTCACCATGCTCGCGTCAGAAACGGTCGGCTCGTGCTCGACGAGCCGACGGACCGTCCAGAGGGCGACCTCGTGGAGCTCGTGCCGCTCGACGAGGTGCTCGCGAGCGGTGGCGATGACCTCGACCGCGCGGAGCGGGCCGCGCTCCATCAAGAGCTCGAGGCGTCCATCCTCGAGTCGAAGACTGGCCAGCTCATCGACGCCGAGGACGTGCTCGCGGAGCTCCGCGCGCAGCGATGAAGGTCCGGTTCACGCCGCGGGGCGAGAGGGACGTGACGCGTGACGGCGCGAATCAGATGCCGTAGCTGATCCCCGCGCCGAACCAGAAGCCGCCGAAGAAGCCGCCGTCGATGCGGATCTGCAGCTGGTGGATGGGCTTGATGCGCAGGCCGATGTGCGGGAGGCCGAGCCACGGGATGACGTTGGGCACGCTGCCGCCGTCCGACCACTTGCGCGCGACGACGTGATAGTGCTCGCCGTTCTGGCCGTCGAGGTCGGTCGAGCCGCTGGTCGGCAGGCCGCAGTAGGCGCCGCCGACGTCGTGCGGATCGAGCGCGCCGCTGCACGCGTGGAAGGTCTGGCCGCCGTCGGTCGAGTAGGCCTCGTCGCGCACGCCGTTGCCGAGCACGACGCCGAGCCCGACGTCGACGCCGTACTCGATCGCGAACATGTCGTTGAACGCGGTGGACCAGAGGAACGACGCCGACGCCGCGAACAGCGACCAGCTCGAGTCGATGATCTCGGTGTTCGTCGCCGCGTCGCCCGCCTCGCGGAACGGGCCGTTGAACGCGAAGTCCTGCCACCAGAGGCTGCCGATGATGCTGAAGGCGTCCTTGCGGTACTCGAACTGCGCGCCGAAGCCGGGGTTCGAGACGGTCGTGCCGCCGTCGACGAAGAGGCCCTGCATGAACTTCGGCACCACGGCCTGCCGGTACATCAGGCCGACGAAGTAGTAGCCCTCGTGCGGGTCTTCGTAGGGATCCGTCGAGTCGCGCACGGCCTCCGGTCGGTTCGTGCCCTCGGACGCGAGCGCCTGCTCGTCGGAGAGCGCCGGGTCGCCGGTGGCGGCTGCCGGGTCGGCCTCGGAGCCATCGTTCGGCGCTTGCTCGTCCACCATGGCGGCCGCGCCGGCGTGGTCCTGGGCGTGGGCGAGCGTGTTGGCGGCGAGGACGGGCGTCGCGAAGGCGAGCGCGCAGATCAGGGGCAAGTAGCGTCGAAGCATGGTCGGAATCTCCCTCTCGGAGCGCGATGGTAACAGAGGACGCCGCGCGAGCGCGACATCGCGCCCGACGTGGACGGCCCCCCGCTCAGCCGAGGAACGCCGCGACGGTCTCGGCGAGGAGCGCGGGGTGCGTCCAATGCATCATGTGCCCGGCGCCCGGAAGCTCGACGAGGCGCGCGTCGGGGAAGAGCGCGAGGCGCGTCGCCTCGTCCGACAGGCGAAAGCCGCGCTGACCCGCGATGGCGAGCGCCGGCTGCTGGATGCGCGCGAGGAACCCGCGGAGCTGATCGACGCGGAAGACCGACGGCGCGCTCGTGCGGTGGAGCGGGTCGAAGCGCCACTGCCGCGCGTCGCCCTTCGCGACGGTGTTCTTCTCGGCGAGGAGGCGCCCGAGCCCGTCGGGCAGCTCCGGGTTCTGCAGGCGCATCCGCGCGAGCGCGTCGTCGATCGAGGCGATGGGGCGTGCCGGCGTCTGCCGCGTGCGCGCGACTCCGTCGAGGAAGGACACCGTGCGGTCCACGAGCTGCTCCGGGCCGAGGTCCGGCGGGCCGAGCCCCTCGGCGAGCACGAGCCGGCGCACGCGCTTCGGGCGCGCGCCCGTGAAGAGCATCGCGACGGTGCCGCCCATGCTGTGCCCGAGGAGGTCGACCTGCGCCTCGCCCGGCGCGAGCAGCGGCAGGAGCGAGTCCACGTCGAGCACGTAGTCGGGGAAGTGGTAGTAGCCGCCCGCGGGCGCCCACTCGGTCTCGCCGAAGCCGCGGAAGTCGAAGCTGACGACGCGCCGCCCGGCGCGCGCGAGCGCCGCCCCGAGCAGCTCGAAGCTCCACGCGAGGTCGAGCCAGCCGTGCAGGAGGACGATGGTCGGGCGGGCGTCGCCGGGCGCGCGTCCGTCCCACTCGAGCACGTGGTGCCGGAGCCCGTTGGCGACGACGAACGACTCGACTGCCGACGGAGCGAGCACGCCCGAGCCTAGTGCCCGCTGATCATGACGGCGACGACGACGCTCAGCAGGAACACGAGCCCGACGAGGTGCACGATCGCCTCGAACTTCTCGTTGGGGCGGCGGCGCGTGATCACCTCGTAGCCGAGGAAGGCGAGCCTCCCGCCGTCGAGCGCGGGGATCGGCAAGAGGTTCGAGAAGCCGATCGCGATCGACAGATGAATCAGGAGGAGCACGAACGAGCTCGGCCCGCGCTTGGCGGCCTTCGCGGCCTCCTCGGTCATGCCCTTCGGGCTGATCAGCCCCTCGCCGGAGAGGCGCCGGATCATGTCGTAGATGCCGACGGCCTGCGCCGCCGAGAAGACGAACGGGTAGATCACCGCGAGCTTGAGCGCCTCGCCGAGGGGCTTCGAGACGTAGTTGACCGTGACCGCCGAGACGACGCCGATGCGCGGCGCGCCGGTGCTGTCGAGCTTCGGCGTCATCGTCAGCGAGCGGCGATGGCCCTGCCGCTCGACGACGAAGACGGTCGCCCGCGCGCCCCGCGTCTTGGTGATGCGCTGCACGTCGCGCACGTCGTGCACGGTCTCGCCGTTCGCCTCGCGCACGATGTCGCCCGCGAGGATGCCGGCCTCCTTCGCGGCGGAGTCGGCGGCGACGTCCTCGACGAGCATCGGCGAGACGGGGGGCCCCGCCTCCGGGAGCCCGACGAGCGCGAGGCCGAAGAAGAGCACCGACGCCGACGCGTAGTTGGCGAGGGAGCCCGCCGCGATCGTCATGATCCGCGCGAAGACGCTCTTGTTCGGGAAGAGCTCCGGGTCGTCGCGGTCGATCTCTTCGGCGGGGTTCATGCCCGCGATCTGCACGTACGCGAGCAGCGGGATCGCGCAGATCTGAAAGGTCGTCGGGCTGCCCTTCGGCGTGTACCGCACGATCGCCGGGCCGAGCCCGATGCTGAAGCGGAGCACGCGCATCCCGAAGGCGCGGGCCACCAGGTAGTGGCCGCTCTCGTGGACGACGACGAGGAAGGAGAGACCGAAGATGCCAGCGATGTAATACGGGATCTGGGACATGCGTGGGGCGCTGGCTCCGGCGTCGAGGATGACACTGTAGCCCTGGCAGCGCACCTCGCCCACGCTGCTACGCTGCCTCGGGTGACGCGCCGCCCCTCCTCCGAAAGGCCTGTCCCGTCTGCGGGCGCGGGCTGGACGAGGTCCCGGGCAGGGCTCTCGCTGGGTGGGCTCGCGCTCGCCGCGCTCACCGTCGGGCTCGCCGTGCGCGCTGACGACCGCATCCTCCACGAGTTCGTCGCGAGCCCGAGCGCGGACGAGGGCACGATGCTCGTCGCGGCCGGCGGCTCCGAGCCCGCCGCCATCGTCGTCGGCGGGGAGGTGATCCCGCCGCCAGAGAACGGCGCGCTCGCCGCCGACGAGCGCCCGATGACGCCGCAGGCGGGCGACGGCGCACGGCAAGAGCAGCCCGGGCGGCGCTCGGAGTCGTTCCGCCCGGACCGCATCACCGAGCTAGAGAACACGCTCGATTACTTCGAGGTCTTCTCGCCCGCGATCGCGCCCTACAAGCGCGTGACGGCGCTCGACGCCGTCGTGCTCGCCGACGACGGCACGACGCCCGTGCTGACGATCGCGCGCACGTCGCCGCGCACCCTCGTGCCCGTCGAGGGGGCGAGCGCGCCGCCGCCCGACGCGCGCCCGCGCGACAAATTCTGGGGCACCGTCGTGCTCGAGTTCGAGGGCGGCATGACCGTGCCGCTGCCGAGCGTCTCGCCCGAGTCGCGCGTGCTGACGCTGCGCACCGAGCCGCAGACGCTGCTGCGCGTCGAGCGCGACTCTGCCGACAACTTCTACGCGGTGGCGTCTGGGCCCGTGAACGGGCAGGTGCGCGTGACCTTCTTGATGGACGCGCCGCGCGACTACTTCTCGATGCCGCTCTCGCGCCTCGCGTCGGACACCCGCGCGGGCGAGGTCGTGCCGCTGCCCGCGAGCGTGCAGCGCCGCGCGATGACCTTCGCCGGGGAGCTCGCGCTGCGCCGTGGAATGCCGTTCTCCGAGGCGGTCGAGGGGCTCGTCACGCACTTCCGCGCGTTTGAGGAGTCGGACACTCCGCCGCGCGACACAGGCGACATCTTCCTCGACCTCGCGCGCGGCAAGAAGGGCGTCTGTCGGCACCGCGCGTACGGCTTCGTCATCGTCGCGCACGCGCTCGGCATCCCCGCGCGCTTCGTGCAGAACGAGGCGCACGCGTGGGTCGAGGTGAAGCAGCCGGACGCGTCGGGCTGGATGCGCGTCGACCTCGGCGGCGCGGCGAACGGGCTCCAGGCGCACAACGCGAGCGCGGCGCCGCTCTATCGCCCGCAGACGCCCGATCTCTTGCCGCGTCCCGAGGCGTTCGAGCGCAGCTACTCGCAGCTCCGGGACACGCAGGGGCTGCGCCCCGACGAGCCGCTGACGCTGCCCGGCGCGGGCGGCGCGAGCTCGACCGATGGCGCGACTCCGCCGCCGACTCCCGCTCAGCCGGGGAGCGCGCCCGGCGCGGACCCCGCGCACGCCGGCGCGGACCCGAACCACGCAGCGCAGCCCCCCGGGGGAGGTGCGCAGTCGTCGCGCGTCGCGCTCGCGCTCTCGGTCCACACGTTCTATCGCGAGGTCTTCCGCGGTCGTGAGCTGCTCGTCACCGGGCGCGTCACGGACAGCGCCGGCGCGGGCGTCGCGGGGCAACGCGTCGAGGTCTCGCTGCTGGCCGCGCGCGGGGATCGTGCGTTGTTGCTCGGCGTGACCGTCAGCGGCGGTGGTGGGGATTTCCGCGGGAGCTTCGGAGTGCCGCCCAACGTGCCAGTGGGCGGATATCGCCTCGTGGTCGTGACTCCCGGCGACGCCCTACACGCGGCCGCTATAGCGGAATAGGCTTCGCCCCATACCCGGCCGTTATACTGGAAAAACGGCCACTTTGCGCTACCGCACAGTCTCGACTGTCACTCTCGCGTCGTCCCCTGTTAGGGTCACTCCCATGTCCCACTCGACGGTTTCCGGCTCTGTGCTCTCGCACTCCTTGGCTCGCCGTTCGTTGGCGCTCGTGCCGCTCCTCCTCGCGCTCGCGCTCGCGGGCTGCGCCGACAACCGGCCACGCACTCCCGTGCGCCCCGGCACCGACTCCGGCGCTCCGCTCGACTCGGCGACTCCGCTCGACCTCGGGACCCCGTTCGATCTCGGCCCGGCGCGCGACTTCGGCCCGACGCCGCCCGCGTGCACCGAGCGCGCAGAGCTCGTGTACGTCGTCGACCGCGACAACATGCTCGCGCGCTTCGACCCGCGCGACGGCACCTTCACGAACGTCGGGACCATCTCCTGCGCGAGCTCGAGCCTCAAGCCGTTCTCGATGTCCGTCGACCAAGACGCGAACGCCTGGGTGCTCTTCCAAGACGGGCAGATCCGCCTCGTCAGCACGCTCGACGCGACCTGCAGCCCGGGCTCGTTCCCGCTCGCCGATCCCTTCGAGCGCTTCGGCATGGGCTTCGCGGCGGAGGGCTCGGGCGAGGCGCTCTTCGTCTCGGGCGGCACCTACATCGATCTCCTCGAGCAGAGCCCGTCGAACCCCGCGCGCCTCGGGCACGTGACCCCCGCGACGCACGCGGCGGTCTCGGTCGGCTCGCTCACCGGCTGGCCCGAGCTCTCCGGCAACGCGAGCGGGCAGCTCTTCGCGTTCTACCGCCCCGACACGGTCTTCTCGACGGTCGTCCCGGGGCGCATCGTCGAGCTCAACCCCGCGAACGCGGCCGAGACGACGAGCTACGAGCTCACGGCGATGGGCGGCGACTTCGAGTCGCAGTACGCCTTCGCGTACTGGGGCAGCCGCTTCTACGTGTTCATCCGCGCGACGGGCGCGACGAACTCCGAGGTCTGGCGCTTCAACCTCCCGCCCGACGGCGACGGCACCGTCACCAAGGTCGTGAACGACGCGGGCCGCATCATCGTCGGCGCGGGCGTCTCGATCTGCGCGCCGATCACCTTCATCTGAGCGTTCGTCCGGACCCTGTGCACGTCGGGTCGATCTGAGCGTTCATCCGGCGCGGGTCTCGTGCTACCCCTGCCGACCATGCGGCTCGCTCTCTGTCAGCTCGACGCGACGGTCGGTGATCTCGAGGGAAACGCCGCGCGCATCCTCGCCGCGGCGCGGCAGGCGAGCGCCGCGGGCGCGGACCTCGCGGTGTTCCCGGAGCTCGCGCTCACCGGCTATCCGCCGCGCGATCTGCTCGACCGACCGTCGTTCGTCGACGCCTCGCTCGCGGTGTTCGCGCGGGTCGTCGCCGAGCTCCCTGCGGGGCTGACCGTCGCGCTCGGCTTCGTCGAGCGCGCTGCGCCGAACGCCTCCCGCCGCCTGCACAACGCCGTCGCCGTCGTGCGCGATGGGCAGGTCCTGTGCACGGCGCAGAAGCGGCTGCTGCCGACCTACGACGTCTTCGACGAGGACCGCTGGTTCGAGCCGGGCGCGCGCGCGCCGCTGCTCGTCGAGGTCGGCGGGCTGCGCGTCGGCATCACGATCTGCGAGGACATCTGGAACGACGTCGTCGAGGCCGTCACCGAGCGCAGCTATCCCGTCGACCCCGTCGCGGACCTGGTCGCGGCGGGCGCGCAGTTGCTCGTCAACGTCGCCGCGTCGCCGTTCACGCGCGAGAAGCGGCAGGGGCGCGCGCACATGCTCGCGTCGGTCGCGCGCAAGCACGGCGTGCCCGTCGTCTTCGTCAACCAGGTCGGCGGGCAAGACGAGCTGATCTTCGACGGCAGCTCGGCGGTCTTCGGGCCCGACGGCGCGCTCTGGGCTCGCGCGCGTGAGCACGCCGAGGACGTGCTGATCACCGACCTCGCGGCCGGCGGCCCCATTGCCGAGCGGGCCGAGACCGAGGAGGGCGCGGTGCTCGACGCGCTCGTGCTCGGCACGCGCGACTACGTGCGCAAGTGCGGCTTCTCGCGCGTCGTGCTCGGCGTCTCGGGCGGCGTCGACAGCGCGCTCGTCGCCGCGATCGCCGCCGAGGCGCTCGGCCCGGGGAACGTGCTCGGGCTCGCGCTGCCGACGCGCTTCTCGTCGAGGCTCAGCTTCGACGACGCGCACGCGCTCGTCGGCGCGCTCGGCATCGGCTTCCGCGAGGTGCCGATCGACGCGTATTTTCAGGCGTACCTCGACGGCCTCAGCGCGCACCTCGACGCGCTCGCGCCGGGCGGAGCGGGCGATGTGACGTGGGAGAACGTGCAGTCGCGGATTCGCTGCGCGGTGCTGATGGGCGTCGCCAACCGCACGGGCGCGCTCGTGCTGACGACGGGCAACAAGAGCGAGGTCGCGGTCGGCTACTGCACGCTCTACGGCGACATGGCCGGCGCGCTCGCCGTGATCGCCGATCTGCCGAAGACGTTCGTCTATCGCGTCGCGCGCGAGGTCAACCGCAGGGCGGGGCGCGCGGTGATCCCCGAGAGCACGCTGACGAAGGCGCCGAGCGCGGAGCTACGCCCCGACCAGACGGATCAGGACTCGCTGCCGCCCTACGACCTGCTCGACGCGGTGCTCGAGCGCTACGTCGAGCAGCGCCTCGGCACCGAGGAGATCATCGCGGCGGGCTTCGACCGCGCGCTCGTCGAGCGCGTCGTGCGCCTCGTGCACCTGAGCGAGCACAAGCGCCGTCAGCTCGCGCCGGGGCTGATCGTGTCGCGCAAGGCGTTCGGCTCGGGCAGGCGTATGCCGATCGCGCAGCGCTGGCGCGGCTGACGAGCGCCCGAGGGGCGTCGCTCAGGCGAGCAGCTCGCGCACCTTCGCGGAGAGCGCCTGCGTGTCGAAGGGCTTCTGCAGAAAGCCTCGGCAACCGCGCGCGAGCAGCGCCTGCGCGGCCCCCTCCGCGCTGTGTCCGCTCGAGAGCAGCACTCGGATGTCGGGCTGGAGCGCCCGGAGCCCGTCGTACGTCTGCGCGCCGCCGAGGTCCGGCATGATCATGTCGAGGATGACGAGCGAGATGCCCGCGCCGTGTTCGCGCAGGAGCTCGATCGCCTCTCGCCCGCCTGACGCGGTCAGGACGGTGTAGCCGACCCGCCG
>CAIUAC010000945.1 GCA_903896985.1 uncultured Sandaracinus sp. | reverse complement strand
TCGCAGCGATTGTTTGCTGGGGCGTTCGACCGTCGTCTCCAGGCGCTCGCGAGAACGCGGGCCCCGGCCGACGAGCACGGCCCCCGACCGGCGCGAGCCTCCGACCGGCGCGAGCCTCCGACCGGCGCGAGCCTCCGACCGGCGCGAGCCTCCGACCGGCGCGAGCCGCCGACCGGCGCGAGCCCCCGACCGGCGCGAGCCACCGAGGAATGCCGCGGCTTTGGCGAGCAACCTGCCGACGCTTCCGACGAGCGTCGACCGGCAAAAGGCCTCCATGCGCGCGGCTCCCCGGTCCGCGAACGCCGATCCCCGGTCAAAAAACGCCGGTCCCCACGTTAAAAACGCTCATCCCCCCTTCCGAAGACGCCAGTCCCCAGCAAAAAAACGCCGGTCCCCGGTCTCGAAGACGCCGGTCCCCGGCAAAAAAGCGCGGCTCCCCGCCTCCCGGAGGCGAATCCCCGTGGGGACTCGCGTCTTGGAGGCGGGGACCTCGCCTCGCGATGCCCGCGCGTCAGCCCGCGGGCCGAAAGGGGGCGTTTTGACCGCGCGCGCGCCCTCGCGGGAGGCTGTCCGCGCGCTCGAGCAGCCGCTGGGACAACACCTCGCTGCAGGCGAGCGCCGCCGCTGGTCGGGTCGCGCCGCTCAGCGCGTCGAGGGCAGCACTTCCGACGGCGTCACGGACACGACCTCGACGCCCACGGGCAGGCCGCGGACCTCGACTGGGCGCATCAGCGCGCTCCCTGCGACGCCGGCGTCTCCGGCGGTGACGGCCGGGAACACGGGCTCCGTCTCGGAGCGGGACGTCAATGGACGGCTGACCTCGGAGGAGGTCGGACACAGGTATCTGAGCCGACGGGCGGCGTGACGGCGGGGAGGCGGAGCAGGGGCTCCGCTTCCTTTGGTTGGGCTATCCCAGATACTCGCGCGCGCCCTCGGCGAAGGACACGAGCCGCGCCTCGACCAGCGCGTTGACGCTGCCCTCGGCGAAACGTCCAGCGTCGTCGCGAGCGCCAGCCAGCCTGCCGGTGAGCAGCGCGATGGCGTCGTCGACGTCGTCGATCGCATAGACCTGAAACCTGCCGGACTCGACCGCCTCCACGACGTCGCGGCGCAACATCAGGTTCTTGACGTTGCTCTTCGGGATGATCACCCCTTGGTCGCCGGTGAGCCCCGCATCACGGCACACGTCGAAGAAGCCCTCGATCTTCTCGTTCACGCCGCCGATGCTCTGCGCCTCGCCCTGCTGGTTGACGGAGCCGGTGAGCGCGAGCGACTGCCGCGCAGGCACGCCGGAGAGCGCAGAGAGAAGGGCGCATAGCTCGGCGAGCGACGCGCTGTCGCCCTCGACGGAGCCATACGACTGCTCGAGCACGACGGTCGCCGACACGGACAGCGGGACACGCTGCGCGTAGCGGGCGCCCAGAAAGCCGGCGAGGATGAGCACACCCTTCGAGTGAATGGGCCCGCCGAGCTTCACCTCGCGCTCGATGTCGATGACCTCTCCCTTGCCGAGGCGCACTCGCGCGGTGATCCGCGTCGGATGCCCGAACGCCTGCTCACCGAGCTGGTAGACCGACAGACCGTTGACCTGGCCGCTGCGCTCGCCGGCCGTGTCGATCAGGACGTCGCCTCGGCGAATGGCCTCTTGGAGCTGCTCCTGCGCGCGACCTCCGCGGTGTCGCTGGGCATCGATCGCCGTCTGTACGTCGGCCGCCGTCGCGACCGCGTGGTGTGCCTCGCCCGCCCAGAAGTCAGCCTCGCGTAGCAAGTCCGCGATTCGGCGCATGTGCATCGAGAGCTTGGACGAGTCCTCGGCAGAGCGAGCCGCCTGCTCGATGACGCGCGCGACCGAACCTCGGTCGAACGGCCGCAGCCCTTCCTTCTTCACGAGCGTCGCCACCAGGTTCGCGTAGAGCGCCTGCGTCTCGGGGCGCCGCTCGAGGTCCTCTTCGAAGTCGAGCAGCACCTTGAAGAGCTCGAGCAGGTCTGGGTCCGCCTCTGCGAGCTGGTAGTAGAGCGCCCGATCGCCGAGCAGGATCAGCTTGGTCCGACCGAGCGGCACCGGCGCTGGCTCGAGGGACACGGTCGGCACCAAGCCGAGCGTCTGCCCGGGTGCCTCGAGGCGGATCTCGCCCGAGCGGAGCGTCTGCTTCAGCGCATCCCAGGCGAGCGGCTGCTCGAGCACTCGCAGCGCGTCGAGGATGAGATAGCCGCCGACGGCGCGATGGAGCGCGCCTGCCTTGATCAGCGTGAAGTTGGTGATGAGCGCGCCGAACTGGCTCTCGTGCTCGATGCGTCCGATCAGGTTGCCGTGCGTCGGGTTGGCCTCGTACACGACCGGGGCGCCGGTCAGCTTGCTGCTGTCGACGAGCACGTTGACCTCGTAGCGGTGCAGCGACGGGCCGTCGGTCTGCTCGGACTTGAGCGCGCGCCGCATCGTGCTCTCGAGCTCCTCGGCGGACTCCTCGAGCAGCTCGTCGGCGCTGTCGATCACGTCGAGCTCGACCTGCGAGAGATAGTCGAGGACCGCGGGCAGCTCCGCGTAGCGCGCGCGCAGCCCGGCCAACACCCGGCCGGCCACGGCGGCCGCCGTCTCGCGATCGAGCGCGTCTGTCGCGTCGCGGTGCTCGCGTCCCCACTCGTCGAATTTGCCTAGCAATACCTCGACCTCGCCGCCGACTCGCTCGAGCTCCACGTTGAGGCGCTCGCGTCGCTCCTGCGGCAGCGCGTCGAACTTGTCCGGCTCGATCGGCGCGCCCTCGACGAGCGCGGCGACCGCGACGCCGGAGTCCGTGCGCACGACGCCGATGTCGTTTGGCTTCGCCGCGTCGCGCACCTGGGCGAGCGCGCGCTCCTGCCGCGCCTCGAAGCTGCCCACGAGCTTGTGATTGCGAGTCCGATACTCCTCGCCGTCGAACGCAGACTGCATCGCGACGCGGAGCTCCGTGACCGCGCGCTCCATGTCCTCGGCGAGGCGCGTGCCCGTGCCCGCAGGCAGCTCGAGCGCGCGGGGACGCTCCGGCGCACCGAAGTCGTGCACGTAGCACCAGTCGCTCGGGACGGCCGCGGGGTCGGGGCGCTGCTCGAGCAGCTCGCGCAGCAACGTCCGCTTGCCGACGCCGGGTGGCCCGAGCGCGAACAGGTTGTAGCCATGCCCCCGGATCCCGACGCCGAAGCGGAGCGCACCGACCGCACGCTCTTGACCGACGATTCCTTCGACGAGGCGCGCGTCGTCGGTGGTCGCGAACGGAATGTCCTCAGGGCGGCACGGCCGCTCGAGCTCGGCGGGAGAGAGCCTCGTGGCTGGGCACATCCGACGTTCTTCCCACGCCGGGTGCGTGGCGGGAAGCCGCCGGCAGAGCGCCGCCGACGGCGGGAGTTCGTTGACTTCGCGCGGGCGGTCTTGCAGCCTCGCGCCGTGTTCGTGCTGTGCTTCAGGGGAATCCTCGTATGAGCGGCCGGCTCTCGGCTGGCTGGCTGGAGCTCGCTGAACGGCATCGAGAGGCGAGTCGCAGCGTCGGCGAACTCTTGCGCGCGTGGAACGAACTCCCGTCGTCGGCGCACTCGCCCCCGCACCCGTCGGGCCCGTCCGCCCCGCCGCCGCGGCGCGCGGGCCGAGCGCCGGCCGAGCCCGACCGTCGGAGCGCAGCGGACCGCGCCAGCGACGCGCTTCGGAACGCGCTCGTCGCCGTCGATCCCGCGGGTGCGCGGCCTCTCGCAGAGGCCGACCTCGCCGCCACGAGCCCCGCGAGCCCAGACCGCGGCTGGCGTCAGTGCATCCTCGCCCAGATCCTCTACCGGCTCAGCGAGACGCAGGCGGCCCTCGCGCTCATCAACGAGGCCTTCCACTGCGGGCGCGCGCACGGCGACGAGCACCTGGTGCTCGCGGCGGTCGTCCAGCAGTCGCGCCTCTACACGCGCCTCGGCGAGGTCGCGCACACCGCCGCCGTCATGCAAGACGGCATCGAGCTCGCGCGTCAGCTGGGCGACCTCGAGACTGAGGGCGTGCTGCTCACCAACCTCGGCTTCCTGCACGCGACGCAGGACCGGCCGGAGCCGTACGAGAAATACACGCGCAAGGCGCTCGCGATCTTCCGGGCGCTCGGCAACGAGAGGCGAGAGGCGCAGTCGCTCGCGAACCTGGGCGGCGCGCTCGCTCGCATGCACCGCCTCGACGAGGCCGAGGCGACCTACCGCGACGGCATGGCGCTCGCGATCGGCCTCGGGGACGCCTCGTGCGAGTCTCTGCTGCTCAGCGGGCTCGGCGGGCTCTGCTGCGCCCGCGGCGACTTCGCGGGCGGGCTCGAGCTCTACCGGCGCAGCGAGGTGCTGCTCGAGTCGTTGCACGACCACTTTCAGATCTCCCGGCAGGCGCTGCTCGTCGGGCGTCACCTCGTCGAGGCCTCGCGATACGCGGAGGCGGCGCCGCACCTCGAGCGCGCCATCGCGCTCGCCGACGCGCGCGGGTTTCGCGGCAACGTCGCCGAGGCGCGCGAGCTGCTGGCGCGCGTGCTCGAGAACGTGGGCGACTTCAGCGGGGCCATCCGGGAGCTGCGGCAGCACCTGGCGCTCCGCGAGCGGCTCGTGGAGTCGCGCATCGAAGAGCGCGTGCAGGCGGTCGAGCTGCGCTGTCACGCCGAGTCCGCGCGAGCCGAGCTGGAGTGGGCGACGAACCGCGCCGCAGACCTCGAAGCGGCCAACGCCGAGCTGCGCGCGGCGCTCGAGCGCGAGCAGGAGCTGAAGGCGGCGCTCGACCGTCTCGCGCGCACCGACGCGCTCACTGGCCTCGCCAACCGGCGCCATTTGCAGGAATTCCTCGCGCAGGAGCTCGGTCGAGCGCGTCGTCGCTGGCGGCCCATGGCGCTCGCGATCCTCGACGTCGACCACTTCAAGTCGGTCAACGACCTTCACGGTCATGCGGTCGGCGACGAGGTCTTGGTCGAGCTCGGGCTTCGCCTCGTGCGCGCCGTGCGCACCGTGGACGTCGTCGCCCGCTGGGGCGGCGAGGAGTTTTGCCTTTGCCTGCTCGAGACGGACGGCGAGATGGCCCGTGAGGTCGCGCAGCGTCTGCTCACGGCGATCAACGGTTCGCCGTTTCCGACGAGCAAGGGCCCCGTGCGAGTGACGGCGAGCATCGGCCTCGCGGACCTGCTGCCGGAGCACGACACCGTCGATCGTCTCGAGCATCGAGCCGACGCAGCGCTCTACGCAGCGAAGCTGAAGGGTCGCAACAGGGTCGAGCGGCATGAGGAGCCCGCGCCTCCGAGCGACCGCGCAGAGGACGACGGCTAGGGCTGCACCGCTGCACCGCTGCACCGCTGCGCCGCTGCACCGCTGCACCGCTGCACCGCTGCGCCGCTGCACCGCTGCGCCG
>CAIUAC010000944.1 GCA_903896985.1 uncultured Sandaracinus sp. | reverse complement strand
TCATCAACGAGGTCCGCGGCTGCAACCGCGTCGTGTATGACATCTCGTCGAAGCCACCGGCGACCATCGAGTGGGAGTGATGCGCGGCGTCGCTCGGGCCGCGGCGCTCGGGGCGCTGATGCTGCTGAGCGCCTGCGGCGGCGCAGCGGTCCGCGTCGAGCCTGCGCGGCTGCGCGTCATCGCGGTGCCCGACACCGCGGCGGTTTACGTGGACGAGCGCTTCGCCGGGAGCGCGCGGCTCCTCGCGGTGCGGCCGGTGGCGTTCCCGCCGAGCACGCGCCACGTGACCGTGCAGGCGGACGGCTACTTCCCGCACGACCTCGAGGTCGTGCTGCGTCCGGGCCTCACGACCGTCCGCGTCGCGCTGCGCGCAGTGCCCCCCTGACGCGGCGCCAGCGACTCACTCGCCGTTGACGAGCTTCTCGGGCGCGATGCCGGCGACGAACTGCGCGACGGCGGCGTCGAGCTCCGCGACGTCCTTCGCGTCGAAGGTGAGCTTCGTGCGGCAGCGCGGGTTCTTCCACTGCGGGTAGCTGCCGACCGCGACGGTCGGGTGCGCCGCGACGACGGTCTCGAGCAGCGTCGCGATGTCGGCCTCGTCGTGCAGCGTGAACACCGCGCGCGTCGTGAAGCCCGCGCCATCGCGCAGGCGATCGTGCAAAAGCGGGAATTTCATTCGAACGAGCTCCGGCACGCCCGGAAACACGAAGACATTCTCCAGATTGACCGTGGGCCACGGGAAGTCCGGCGTGCTGAGCAGCGTCGCGTCCTCGGGCACGTCCGCCATACGCAGATGGTCGTCGCTCACGCGCTCCGCGTAGTGCGCGCGCAGCATCGCCGCCATCGTCTCGTCGCGCACGACCCGTCGACCAAACGCGAGCGCCACGGCGGCGATCGTGACGTCGTCGTGCGTCGGTCCGACGCCGCCCGTCGTGAACACGAAATCATGCGCCGCGCGGAGCGCGTTGAGGTCGCGCGCGATGAGCTCGACCTCGTCCGGGCAGACGATCACCCGCCGCAGCGAGACCCCGAGCGCGAAGAGCTCCCGCGCGATGAAGGCGACGTTGAGGTCCTGGATCTTGCCCGTCAGGATCTCGTTCCCGATGACGAGCACGGCCGCCGTCTTTGGCATGGGCGCAGCTTAACATGGCGCAGGGCGCGCTATGCTTGCGCCCCATGTTCCTACCCTCGCTCCGCCTTCGTTCGTCCGCGCTCGTCTCGCTCGCGCTCCTCGCCGCGCTGGGCGCCGCGTGTACCCATCGCCCCTCCGCGACGACGGGCCGCGGCGGGGCAGCCGCCCGTAAAAACACGCCGGGCGCACCGAGCGAGCGGACCGCCGCCGCGGTCTCGAGCAGCGCCGTCGCGCCGCCTCCCGTCGTCGCGTCGAGCCCGGCGGTCACCGTGACCTTCCCGACGGACGACAGCGTGACGATCTCGGCATCGCTGCGAGTCGGGCGTCCGGGCAACACACCGGTCGTCCTCGTGCACCAGCTTGGCAGCGCGCGGGCCGAGTGGGAGCCGCTCGTCGCGAAGCTCGCGGCTGCGGGCTCGACGACTCTCGCGATCGACCTGCGCGGGCATGGCGAGAGCACCGCCGGCGCCGGGACGAACACGCGCACCTACGCGTACGACTCCTTCAGCGACGCGGATTGGCGCGCCACGCAGAAGGACGTGCAGGCGGCGATCGCGTTCCTCGCGAGCCGCGAGGACCTCTGGCCGGGGCACGTCGTCCTGGTCGGCTCGAGCATCGGCGGGACGGCGTGCATCGCGGCCGCTGCCGAGGACCCGCGTGTCGTGCGCTTGGTCGTCCTCTCGCCGGGCCGCGCCTATCACGGCTTCGACGCGATTCTCCCGGCGTCGCGCCTCGGAGGGCGCGACGTGCTCGTGCTCCATGCGGCCGACGAGGCGCCCTCGACCGAGACCGCCAGCGTCCTCGACCGCATCGTGACGAACTCCACGGTGCGCGCGGTCCCGGGGAGCGCGCACGGCGTCGCCATGTTCCAGGACGACCCGTCGCAGCTCGACGCCGTCGCCGAGTTCATCGACGGGGCGCAGCCGCAGTAGTCGCCTCAGGCGCGCGCGCGGGAACGGCTCGCGTGATGGATGGCGATGCCGGCCGCGACGCTCGCGTTGAGCGACGCGATGGGCCCCGTCATGGTGATGCTCGCGATGGCGGTGCAGCGCTCGCGCGTGAGGCGGCGCAGCCCGCGTCCCTCGCTGCCGACGACGAGCACCATTCCGCCCGGCCCGACCTCGAGATCCTCGATGCGTAGGTCGCCGCCCATGTCGAGGCCGACGATGTCCATGCCGCGCTCGGCGAGCACATCGAGCGTCTGCGCGAGATTCGTCACCCGCGCGACCTGGGCGTGCTCGGTGGCCCCCGCCGAAGCGCGCACGACCACTGGAGTGACCGGCGCCGCGCGGTGCTTGAGCGTGAGGATGCCGTCCGCGCCGAAGGCCACCGCGCTGCGCACGATGGCCCCGAAATTGTGCGGATCCGTGACCTCGTCGAGGGCGACCAAGAGCGGACGATCCGCGGGGATCTTGCGCAGCAGCGTATCGAGATCGAGGTACGAGAACTCGCCCGTGATGGCGACCGCGCCCTGATGTCGGAGCCCGGTCGCGAGCGCATCGAGCTCCGCCCCGTCGCGCTCCTCGACGCGCACATCGCGCCTGCGCGCCTCGTCGTCGATCTCGCGCATCGCGGCCTTGTCGGCGGAGTCGAGATAGATGACCGCGATGTTCTGCGGGCTCGCGCGGAGGGCCTCGAGCACGGGACGACGACCGACGAGGAGACGCTTCACGGTTCACCCAAAGCTGCTGCGATCTCAGCCACAATCGCTCGAGCCGCGGCGCGCGGGTCGGCTGCATCACGAATCGGGCGCCCGACGACGAGGTAGTCTGCGCCCCCGCGAATCGCCTCGCCGGGTGTCGCCACGCGCTTCTGATCGTTCAGCGCCGCGCCCGCCGGACGCACGCCGGGGACGACGAGCAGCGGTCCGTGGCCCGGCGCCGAGGTGCCGAGCGCGGCGCGCAGCCGCCCACACTCCTGCGGCGAGCAGACGAGCCCCGGGACCCCTGCACTCACCGCCAGCCTCGCGAGGCGCACGACCGCCAACTCCGTCGGCCCAGCGAGCCCGAGCTCCGCGATATCCGCGTCCTCCAGGCTCGTCAGCACCGTGACGGCGAGCAGCGTCGTCTCCGTGCCCGCGGCCGCCGCGGCAGCGCGGGCGAGGGCCCGTGAGCCGTTCGCCGCGTGCACCGTCAGCAGCCGGACGCCCATCGCAGCGGCCGTCGCGACGCTCCGCGCGACGGTCTCACCGATGTCGTGCAGCTTCAGGTCGAGGAAGCACTTGGCCCCCGCGTCGTGCACCAGCCGAACGGCATCGGGCCCGACGCTCGTGAAGAGCTCGAGCCCGACTTTGAACACGCCGACCTCGTCGCGGAGGAGCGCGACGTGCCTGCGCGCCTCCGTGAGTGAGTCGACGTCGAGCGGAAAGATCAGTCGGTCACGCGCCGAGAGCGCGACCGACGACGGGACCGTGACGACCGTCAAAGATCGTCGAGGCCGCCAAGCGGATCGTCGCTGTTGCCACCGCCCCCGCCACCGGCCGGGCGATGACCGCCACCACCGCCGCCAGCCGGGCGATGCCCATTTCCGCCGGGACGCGCGACGCCCGCCGGGGGTTCAGCCGCGGCAGCCGCCTGCGCAGCGAGCTCCTCCGCGTGGCGTTGCACCTCGGCGGCCGCCGCACGGCGCGTCGCCTCGAGCTCCGCCGCCTGACGAGCCGCCTCTTCAGTCGCGCGTCGCGCAGCCGAAGCCGCCTCGAGACGCGCTGTCGCCGCATCCGCGGCCTGCTTCGCAGCCGCTTCCTGTGACGGCTTGATCACGCCCACGTAGACGCCGACGCTGACGCCGATCAGCAGCACCGCCGCGACCGCGAGGAACGCAGGGTGAATGCCGCCCTTCTTCTTGGAGGCGATCGTCTGCATCTCGCGCTCGTGCGTGAGGAGGCGCTCCTGCTCCGCCTGACGTGCGCGCTGCTCGGCTTCCAGCCGAACGCGCAGCTCGCCCTCTTCCTTCTCGCGCTGCTTGCGCTCGATCTCTTCGCGCTTGCGGCGCTCTTCCGCGGCCACAGCCTGCTCGGCGGCCCGCAGAGTCGCTTCCTCGGCCTCGCGCTTGGCGCGCTCCTCCGCTTCCTTCTTCCGCAGCGCATCTTCCTCACTGCGCTTGCGGTCGTCATCCTCGGTCTTGATGCGGTCCTCTTCGAGGCTCATCAATTCCTTGAGGTTGAAGAGAACGGAGCTTTCCTTCTGCTCGGCCATCTCGTCGTTACTCCCTGCGTGAAAACTGAGCGACGTTGAAAATACTGAGCGACGTAGAAAACAGCGCGCAGGCGGGGCGTGCGCGACCAGAAAGCTAGCAGTACGCGCGTTCGAATGTCAACGCGCTACCTCGGCTGTTTCCTTCGCCTTTTCAGACCGTTGCCGCGCGACCCACCTTGGCTAGGGGCGCATCTCGCGGTCACTCTCGCCAGAAGAACTTCCACGGGTTGTGCTTGAGGTCCCGGATCAGCTCCTGGACGTCGTCGTAGATCTCCTCGTCCATCAACATAGCCCCGACCGTGCCTTCGCCAGCCCGGACGTGCGCGACGATGCCTTGGGCGTCGGCGAGGGTGCTGTCGGCGCGCTCGGCGATGCTCGCGGCGCGCTCGATCGTCGCGCGAATCCGGCGCTGCTCCTCCGGTCCGATCGTGGCGAGCGCGGTGTCCGCGTGCCCGGCGACCGAGCGCACATCGGTGAGCAGCGGTCCGAGGTCGCGCGCCGCAACCGCGAGCACTCGGTCGAGGTTCGTCAGCACGCGCCGCGCCTCGGCGCCGTCGACGTACTGAGCGCGAGCGCCCGTCACGAGCTGCGCCGCCTCGCTCGAGGCCGTCTCGACGTTGACGATGATCTGCTCGAGGCGCGCCCGGTTCTCGTGCAGCAGCCCGGAGAGGTCCCGCAGGATCGAGATCAGCCCGTCGAGCAGCGAGCCGAGCTCAGCGCGATTGGCGCGGATCCCATCGACCAGCGTCTCGAGCAGCTCGTAGCCGAGGGCCAGCGCGAGATCGAGGCGCGGCGGATCGACGCCGTGCACGATCGCCCCCGGGGCGAGCGCGGGCTTCTCCGCGGTGCCCGGATCGACGGCGACGAATTGCTCGCCGAGCACGCCCTGCGCGGTGACGTAGAAGAGCGCGTCCTCGTGCACCGTGGGCTGCACGTCTTGGTCGAGCTGCACGCGCATGCGGACGAGCGCGCGGCGACCGGTGCGCGGGTCGAGGCCGCCGCCGAGGTAGCGCATCTCGCTCACCTGCCCGACCTTGAGCCCGCCGATGCGCACCGGCGCGCCGGACTGCACGCTGCCCGGGTTGTTGAAGTCGACGAAGAGCTCGTAGGTCTTGCCGAGGCGTACGCCGCTCAGCACGAACACGAACGCCGCGAGCAGCCCCGCCGCGAGGAGGATGAGCAGGCCGACGCGCGCTTCGATCGAAAGACCCTTCATCGTGGGCTCACAAGTCCATCGGGCCGGTAGCCTCGCCTCGGATGAACTGATGCACGATCGGGTCCTCCGATCGGCGGAAGTCGTCGGGAGTGCCGATGAGCCGCACGGCGCCCTTGTATAGCATCGCGATCCGGTCGGCGATCGAGAAGATGGACGCGAGGTCGTGGCTGACGACGATGGCCGTGACGCCGTGCGCGTCGCAGAGCCTGCGAATGCTCTGATCGACGCGGCGCGCGGAGACCGGATCGAGCGACGTCGTCGGCTCGTCGAAGAGCACGTAGCGCGGCTCGAGCGTCAGCGCGCGGGCGATGGCCACGCGCTTGCGGAGTCCGTCTCCGAGCTCCGCCGGGTACTTCTGCGCGAGCTCGCTGAGGCCGAGCTCGGAGAGCCTGCGAGCCGCCTCCAAGAGCGCTGCCTGTTGTGAGAGCGCGCGATGCTTTCGGAGCGGGAGCGCGACGTTTTCGAGGCAGGTCATCGAGTCGAAGAGCGTGGAGCTCTGAAAGACCATCGCGCAGCGCAGGCGCACCGGCGCGAGGTCGGCCTCGGACAGGCGGGAGACCTCTTGCCCATCGAGGAAGATCTCCCCCGCGTCGGGGCGCAGCAGCCCGACGAGGTGCTTGATCAGGACGCTCTTGCCCACGCCCGAGGCGCCGATGACGAAGAAGCACTCGCCGTCGTTCACCGTGAGGTCGACGCCGTCGAGCACGACCTTCGCGCCGAAGCGCTTCTTGATGCCGCGAAACTCGATGGTCATGCGGGGGGGCTCATTCGGGCTGCGTCACTCCGGGAACAGCAGGAAGCCGACCGTGCTGAGCACGAAGTTGAGCATGATGACCGCGAAGGTGCTGTGCACGACGGCGTCCGTCGTCGCGCGGCCGACGCCCTCGGCACCGCCGAAGGTGCGCAGCCCGCGGTGTGCGCTGACGATCGGGATGGCTGCGCCGTACGCGACGCACTTCATGAGACCGGTGATGGCGTCACCCGGGGTCACGAAGCTGAAGTCGACGAAGTTCACGTAGCTGACGCCGTAGCTGTGCTTCGCGACGATCATGCCCGCGATCAGCGCGACGAAAGCGGCCCAGACCAGCAACACCGTCGTCATCACGATGCTCGCGAGAAAGCGCGGCACGACGAGGTAGTCGACGGGCTCCGCGGAGCACATCCGGAGCGCGTCCGTCTGCTCGGTGACGACCATCGTGCCGATCTCTGCGGCGATGCCCGCGCCGACGCGCGTCGCGAGCGGCATCGCGCCGATGGAGGCGGCGAGATCGCGCACGAGGAGCTTGATGTAGAAGGGGCCGAGCAGAGAGAAATCGGGCACGACCTTCGCCGCCTGCGCGCCCGCTTGGAACACGAGGATCATGCCGATGAAGCCCATGCTCACGCTCAGGAAGAACCACGATCGATTCCCGAGCGAGTACATCTGCGCGATGACGTCGCCCTTCTCGCGGCGCCCGCGCACGCACCAGTAGAGCGTCTGCGCGAAGAGCGCGAGGAGCTCACGCAGGTCCCGGCCGGCGGCGACGAGCGGGGCCCCGAGCGCGTGAAGAAAGCCCGGCTCGCGCGGCGGCGCGGACAGCGTCGGCACGTCAGCCGGCGCGCTCATCGGCCGCGCGCGCGGAACCAGTGGAGCGTCTCGGCGAGACCCTCCGCGAGGGGCGTGACCGCGCCGATCGCCTGCTCGAAGCGCGAGGGATCGAGCACGGAGCGCTCGAGGTCTCCTGCGCGCACCTCGCTCGGCACGAGCGCCGACGTCGCGCCCGCAGCGGCGCAGATGGCCCGCGCGAGCTCGCCGGTGGTCGTCGCCACGCCGCTGCCGACGTTGAGCACGGCTTCGCCGAGCGTGCCCTCGAGCGCAGCGACGTTCGCGCGCACGACGTCGCGAACATAAACGTAGTCGCGGATGCAGCCATCGTCGCCCTGGCGGCGCATCGCGTTGATCTGCATGGGCGCCGAGCGCAGCGCGCGCTCCGCGAAGATGGCGACGACGCCAGCCTCGCCGTGTGGGTCTTGCCGCGGACCGTAGACGTTCGCGTAGCGAAGCACCGTCGGCGTCACGCCGAAGTGCCGCTGATACGTCGGGAGATAGCCCTCGATCGCGAGCTTGGCCGCGCCGTAGGGGCTGAGCGGGGCGCGCGCGGTCAGCTCGTCGGCGCGCGTGCCGTCTTGCACCTCGCCGTAGATGGCGCCGCCCGTGCTCGCGAACACGAAGCGCTTGGTGCCCGTCGCGCGGCACGCCTCGAGCACCGAGAGCCCACCGAGCACGTTGATGTCCGCGTCGCGCACCGGTTCGCGCATGCTGATCGCGACCGACGCCTGCGCGGCTTGGTGCGTCACGGCGTCCGGCAAGAAACGCTCGAAGACCGCGCGTACGTCGTCGCCGCGCCGCATATCGAGTTGCACGAACTCCGCCGCGGCTGGGACGTTCTCGCGTCTGCCCGTCGAGAGATCATCGAGCACGAGCACCTCGTGGCCGCGGGCGAGCGCGTGCTCTGCGACGTGACTGCCGATGAAGCCGGCGCCGCCGGTGATGAGAATGCGCATGAGCGAAGGACTCCGATTCGAGAGCTGCGAAAGCAGCGGTCAGTCGATGAGGAACGTGAAGAGATAATCGAGCGCGAAGATGCCAGTCGCGGACGCGACGACTGACGCCGTCACCGCGCGTCCGACGCCGGGCGCGCCGCCCTTGACCGAGAGACCGTAGTGCGACGACACGAGGGCGATCACCGTGCCGAAGAGGCTCGCCTTCACGAGGCCGGAGAGAAGATCCCACGGCTCGAGCAGCGTGACGAGCGAACGCAGGAAGACCCGAGGATCGACGTCGAGCAGCACCTTCGCCGCCCCCATCGCACCGAACATCGCGACGCCATCTCCGATGATCGTGAGCACCGTGATCATCAGGATCATCGAGAGCACCCGCGGCACGACGAGGTACGTGATCGGGTCGATGACGAGCGCGCGGAGCGCATCGATCTGATCGGTCACGGTCATGCTCGCGAGCTCTGCCGTGTTGTTCGCGCCGACCCGTCCGTTGAAGACGAGCGCGATCAGCAAAGGGCCGACCTCGCGCAGCGTCGCGAAGCCCGCGCCCCAGCCGACGAGCTCCTTCACGCCGAAGCGCTGCACCATCGGCGCGGCCTGGATGACCATGATGCCGCCGACGAAGATCGCCGTCGCCGAGGTGATCGCGACTGAGGCGACGCCCATCCGATGGAGGTTGCGCGTCAGCTCGAGGCGGTCGATGCGCGGTGGAAAGAGGCGCGCGAGCACGCGCCCGGCGAGCACGCCCGTGCCGCCGACCTCGTTCGCGAGGCCGAGCACGGCAGCGCCGAGCCTCGTCGGCAGGGCCAGCGCCGCGCGCGCGAGCACAGTGGCGCTCACAGCGGGCCCTCCGTGAGGCCGTCGAGGAACTGCCGAACGGCGGGGTGAGTCGTGGCGCGCGCCTCGGCGACCGTCCCGTCGAAGATCAGCTCGCCTCGGTGGAGCATGCCGACGCGGTCCGCGATCGTGAGCAGGCCCGCGACGTCGCTCGAGATGGCGACGACGGTGCTGCCCTGCGCGCGCTGCTCCGCACGGAGGAGGTCGTAGATCTTCTGGCTGGTCACGGGGTCGAGGCCGGCGGTGGGCTCGTCGTAGAGCACGATGGGCGGCCGCGCCACCGTCGCGCGGGCGATGCCGACGCGCTTCTTCTGACCGCCGGAGAGCCCGGCGGGTTCGCGCTGCTCGAAGCCCGGCAGCGCGACGCGCTCGAGGCGCTCAGCGACGCGCGCGGCGACCTCGTCCGGCGTGAGATCGAAGAGGCG
>CAIUAC010000943.1 GCA_903896985.1 uncultured Sandaracinus sp. | reverse complement strand
GCCCGCCGCGAGCGACTGATCATTCCCTGGATGAGCGATGTCTCCTCCGCCGTCGCCGCCTGCCTGCGCGGCCGCGGCGTGCCCGCCGAGACGCTCCTCTCGATGCTGCACACGCGCGTCGTGCCCGCCGCCCGCGCGTGCTTCCGCGCCGATCGCGCAGGGCGCGCCGACTACTCCGTGCGCGCGAGCATCGCCTTCGAGCTCGCGGACCGCGAGCTGCTCTCGACGACGATCACGGGCGAGCTCGCGCCGACGCTGCGCGCGTGCCTCTACGACGCGCTCGAGCGGCTCGAGGTGCCGCGCTTCGAGGGCCGCGTCGTCGTGCGCTATCCGGTCTACACCGAGGCGGCGCCGCCCGCGCCGACCCTCGAGCTCGGCGGCGCGGCGACGCACGACCTCGAGCGCACGTTCGGACACGAGGTCCGCGTCGAGGACGTGCGCGCGCTGCGACGGCGTCGCCTATAGCGCCCGCTGCGGCGGCGTCGGCCATAGCGTGCGCAGCGCCGTGCTAGCGTCGTCTCCGTGACGCCGGGCACGCTGCTGATCGAGCTCGCGGAGAAGATGAGCCTGCTCGCCGCGGCCGCGCTCGTCGCCGTGCTCTTTCCGCCGCTGCGCAATCGCCTGCTCGGCGTCGGGCGCCGCGTCGACAAGGCGGCGGGCATGGTGCTCGGCATCGCGCTCGCGATCTGGGGCTCGATGCTCGGCATCACCATCGACGGCGAGCACATCAACGTGCGCGCGATCGGCGTGATCATCGCGGCGATCCTCGGCGGCCGGAAGGCGGGCGCGCTCGCGGGGCTCGTCGGGGGCGTCTTCTCGGCGGCGCTCGGCGACGATCAGACGGCGCCCTTCGTCCTGATCGCGTCGGTGCTCGACGGGCTGCTCGCGGGCATCGTCGCCAAGCGCTCGCCGCACCTCTTTCAGGGCTGGCGCGCGTTCGCCACCTCGTTCGGCATCCAGACGGTGCACCTCTTCGTCGTGGGCGTGGCGCTGATCGTGATCGGGCACGCCGCGCGGTACATCCCCGCGTGGCCCGCGCACCTGATCAAGCTGATCGTCAACGCGTCCGGCGTGACGCTCTTCGTGGTCGTCGCGCGGCTCGTCGTCGCGCGGGAGGAGGCCGCCGTCGCGCTCGTCGAGGCGCGCTCGATGGCCGACGCCGCGGCGCTCGAGGCGCTGCGCAGCAAGCTCGAGCCGCACTTTCTCTTCAACGCGCTCAACGCGCTGCGCGCGACGATCCGCAAGGACCCGGTGCGCGCGCGGGAGCTCGTCTCGGACCTCGCGGACCTCTACCGCTACCTGCTCTCGCACCCGCACGAGGCGACCGTCCGCGACGAGGTCGCGCACGCCTGCGCGTACCTCGCGATCGAGCGCGCGCGCCTCGGCGACGAGCGCCTCGCGGTGCGCCAGGCGATCGACCCGGACGCCGCCGGGGTCGCGGTGCCCGCGCTCCTCTTGCAGCCGCTCGTCGAGAACGCCGTCAAGCACGGGGTCGGCGCGCGCGAGGGCGCCGGGGAGGTCGAGGTGCGCGCGAGGGTCGAGGCGGGTCAGCTCGTGCTCGAGGTCGAGGACGCCTCCGAGAGCGACGCGCAGAGCGACCGCGCGAGCCTCAGCGAGACCGGCGCAGGCATCGCGCTCGCGACGCTGCGAGAGCGCCTGAACAAGCGCTTCGGGGCGCGCGCCTCGCTCGAGCTGGTGCCGACGCCGCGCGGGATGATCGCGCGTGTCACGCTGCCGGCGATGCCCGCAGAACCCGCCGCGCTCGAGGCCGCATGACGACGCTCCGCGCGATCGTGGTCGATGACGAGCCGCTCGCCCGCGACGAGCTCGTATTTTTGCTGGGGGAGGCAGGCGGCGTCGAGGTCGTCGGCACGGCGAAGAACACCGCCGAGGCGCTGACGCTCGCGGAGCGCGAGACGCCGGACGTCGCCTTCGTCGATCTGCGGATGCCTGGGCCCGACGGGCTCGCGCTCGCGGAGGCGCTCCTCGCGCGGCGCCCGGAGCTCGCCGTGGTCGTCGTCTCCGCGCACGACGACGCGGCGATTCGCGCGTTCGAGGCGCGCGTCCTCGACTATCTGCTCAAGCCGGTGCGCCTCGCGCGCCTGCAAAAGACGCTCGAGCGCGTGCGCGACGCCGCGCACCGCCCGCCGAGCAACCCGCCGCCCGCCCCGGCTCGAAAGCCTGGCGAGGCACCGCTGACGCGCCTCGCGGTGCGCCGGCGCGGCGCGTACGTCGTGCTCGACCTCGCGGACGTCGTCTACTTCGAGATGAAGGACGAGCTCGTCTGGGCGGTCACCGCCTCCGACCGCTTCGCGCTCGATCTGACGCTCGCCGCCGTCGAGCAGGCCGTCGACGAGAGCGTCTTCTTCCGCTCGCACCGCGGCGTGCTCGTGCGCCTCGACCGCATCGAGGCGATCGAGCCGGGCGGCGCGGGCACCTACGAGCTCGTGCTCGCGCACCCCGAGAAGCCGCGCGTACCGCTCGCGCGGGAGCGCGCGAGGCTGCTGCGCGAGCGCATCCCGTTCACGGGCTGAGCGGTCGCCGAGCGGGCGTCGCGGCGAGGCGAGACGCACCACGCGGTCGGACACTCTGAGCACGTTTTTCCGCCCTGCTCATGTACGATGCGCGCGGAGGCGACACTCAATGCGGTCCTGCTCGAGCACACGGTGGGTGATGGTCCTGGCTTGTCTGGCTGCGCTGGTGTCGGCGTGCGGCGACGATGACGCGCCCGCGCGCGACGCCGGACGAGACGCGGCGCCCCCCGACGGCGGCGACGCGGACGCGACCGTTGGACCGTGCACCGACGCCGTGTCGTGCAGCGACGGGGTCTTCTGCAACGGACTCGAGCAGTGCGCGCCCACGGACCTCTCGGCCGACTCGCGCGGCTGCGTCGCGGCGGCGATGGTGCGCTGTCGGGCGACGCAGACCTGCGACGAGGAGCAGGGGATCTGCGTGTCGAACTGCGACGTGAACCCGGACGCCGACGGCGACGGCTACGACGACGCCCGCTGCGGCGGCGACGACTGCGACGACTCGAGCGCGGCGGCTCATCCGGGCGGGACGGAGGTCTGCGACGCGGCGAACGCCGACGAGGACTGCGACTTCCGCACGAACGGCGGGCTCGACGCGGACGCCGACGGCGCGTTCGACGCGGCGTGCTGCAACACGAACCCGCTCGGCGAGCAGATCTGCGGCGCGGACTGCGACGACACGCGCGCGGACGTCGGGCCGACGGGCACCGAGGTCTGCAACGGGCGCGACGACGACTGCAACGGCACCGCGGACGACGGCGTCGCGCTCTCGTTCTACCGCGACGCCGACGGGGACCGCTTCGGCGATCCGGCGGTCGTCGTGATGGCCTGCGCCGCGCCGGGCGGCTACGTCGCGGACAACACCGACTGCGACGACACCTCGGTCGCGCGGCGCCCCGATCAGGTCGAGGTCTGCGACGGACTCGACAACAACTGCAACGGCGTCATCGACGAGGAGATGAACGACGTCTCCTGGTACGCGGACACGGACGGCGACGGCTACGGCGCGGCGGGCGGCGACACGGTCATCTCCTGCTCGCCCGTCGCGGGGCACTCGCTCGTTTCGAGTGACTGCGACGACACCAGCGCGGCGCGGCACCCGGCGGCGCTCGAGACCTGCGACGGCACCGACCAAGACTGCAACGGCCTGCTCGATGGGCCGGGCGAGGACGACGACCGCGACGGCTACGCGGACCTGACGTGCGGGGGCGACGACTGCGACGACACGGACGTGGCGGTGCACCCCGGCGCGCCCGAGATCTGCGACCGGCGCGACTCCGATTGTTCGGCGGGCGGCGGCGTCGACGCGACCGAGGACGTGGACGACGACGGCTACGCGCCCAGCGGCGGAGCGTGCTCGGGCGGGCCGCTCCCGGCGACCGACTGCAACGACACCGACCCGGCGATCCACCCCGGCGCGAGCGAGACCTGCAACGGGATCGACGACGACTGCAACGGCAGCATCGACGAGGAGCCCGCCGCGTCCATCGACTGCCCGACGCCCGGCGAGCCGACCGCGTGCCGCGCGGGGCGCTGCGTCGTGGCCTCTTGCGCGGGCCCGCGCGCTGACTGCGATCTCGACTCGGCGAACGGCTGCGAGACCGACACGCTGACCTCGTCACCGAACTGCGGCGGCTGCGGGCGTCCCTGCACCGGCGCGACCATGTGCGCCGGCGGCACCTGCATCGTCGCGCTCGCGACGCACCTCGCGGGCGGCGCGAGCCACACCTGCGCCGTGCTCGGCTCGGGCGGCGTCGCCTGCTGGGGCAACAACTTCAACGGGCAGATCGGCGACGGCACCACCGTCACGCCGCGCCTCGGGCCGACCGCCGCCCTCGGCGTGCTCGACGCCATCGACGTCGTCGCGGGCGCCGCGCACACCTGCGCCGTGCTCAGCAGCGGGCACGTCCTCTGCTGGGGCGTCAACACCGTCGGGCAGCTGGGCGACGGCACCACCTCGAACCACACGACGGCGACCGAGGTCTCCGGGCTCACCGACGCCGTCGAGATCGCCTCGGGCCCGGCGCACGTCTGCGCGCGGCGCACGGGCGGCGGCGTGGTCTGCTGGGGGAGCAATCTCTCGGGTCAGCTCGGCGACGGCACCACGACGAACCGCCTCCTGCCGACGCCCGTGGTCGGGCTCAGCGACGCGGTCGAGCTCGTCACCGGCGCCGCGCAGAGCTGCGCGCGGCGCGCTGGCGGCACGGTCGTCTGCTGGGGCGAGAACCTCAACGGCGAGCTCGGCGACGGCACCACGACGCGGCGCCTGCTGCCGACGCCCGTGGTCGGCCTGACGAGCGTGGCGGAGATCGCGACGGGCGCCGGCGGCAAGCACGCCTGCGCGCGGCGCACGACGGGCGAGCTGCTCTGCTGGGGCAGCAACGCCAACGGTGAGGTCGGCGACGGCACCACGACGAACCGCACGATGCCCGTCGCGGTCAGCGGCCTCGACATGGCCACGAGCCTGAGCGTAGGCGGACGAGACACCTCGGGCCACACCTGCGCGACCGTGTCGACCGGCGAGGTCAGCTGCTGGGGCGGCAACATGCAGGGCCAGCTCGGGGACGGGAGCACCACCTCGCGCTCGACGCCGGTCACCGTCAGCGGCCTCGCGGACATCGTCGAGGTCGCCGCGGGCGGCCGACACACCTG
>CAIUAC010000942.1 GCA_903896985.1 uncultured Sandaracinus sp. | reverse complement strand
GCGCACATCGTGCTCGGCGCCGACTACCTGCTGTCCCGCAGCGCCTACGTCGGCGTCGACCTCCGCTCGTACCTGCTCGTCTCCGACTTGTTCGCGACCAACCCGCGCTTCCCCGTCTATCTGACGGTCCTCGCGCGCGTCGGCTTCGTGTTCGATCTCTGAGCACCGGGCGAGCTCCGCCCGGCGTCCGTTCGACGACCGGCCGACGCGAGGCCGCCTTCGAACTCCGAGCAGTCCGGGCCGAGTCCGCCGCCATGCAAGCCCCACTCGGAGCGAATCGCGGCTCGTCGGCCGATCGCGCGGACCACTCAGCCCCTTCGCCGCCGATCGCGTCTGTGTCCGCGGAGCACTCCGAGTGACCGGCGGCGCCTGCAGAGGTGTTCGGGGACCGCTCGGAGTGAGGCGGTCGCCGTCGCGCCCCCCGGCACTTCGCTCGGAGTGATTCCGCCTCGCTGCGAGCACCCCGGGCATTGCTCGGAGCGGGTCGGGGCAGTTCCTCATGCGGCTGGGCTCGCTCGCGCTTGCCCACCGCATTGCGCGGCCAAACATCGTTGTGATTCAAGCATCGAGATGCACGTTGCCTCCGCGATTGCCCTGCGGAGCGACCTCGCGTAGCGTCACTCGATGTTTACAGTGCTTGGCCCTCGCGCCGTCGGAGGGCGCCGTCAGCGCTTCGGCTGGCTGACGCGCCCCGCCGACCCGGCGCTCGGGCGCGACGCCCGCGCAGGCTCGTCCCGAGCGCACCTCTCGTCGCAGCGTATGACGCCGCTGGCCCTCGCCTGCCTGGCGGCGTGCGCGCTGGGCTGCGACGGTTCCTCGGTCCAGGCCGCGGGTCCGGTCGCGCACCCACCCCCGGTCGCGCCCTCCGCCCCCTCGCTCGTCGCTGAGTCGGTCGCCCCGGCCCCGGTCGAGCCACCGCCCGCGACGGTCCCTCCCGACGCGCCAACGGTCTGTGCTGTCGACGAGCGCTCTGACAGCGAGGAACTCGTGTTCTCGGCCACGTCGTTCACGCAGACGCACGGGGACGCGTGCCGCCTGGTCGCGCCCACCCTCCGCCAGCCGCGCGCGATCTGCGGGCTCGCGAGCGACGTCACGACCGATGTGCTCAGCGCGACCGCGGTGTGGAGCCCCGACGCGCAGGCGAAGGTGGTCTTTCGCGTGGTCGAGGGGCCGGGCGGCGCTGGGCGCCTGCTCGCCTGCGTCGAGGGCACCACGACGGCGCCGCGCGAGGTTCTGGCGTTCCACTTCGATCCCCGAGGCGGGACGCAGGTCTACGTCTGGCAGACGCGCGAGGGAGCCGTCGTCTCCGCGGAGCTCGGCGACCACGGGAGCGCCGTCAGCCTTCGCTGGGACGCGGGCACGCAGTCGCTCGACGTAGCGGACCACTGGGAAGGCGCTATCGCGACCCCGAACGCGCAGTGGCCGCGCTGGGCCCCCCCGGTGCCGGTGCACGGCGACGAAGACTGAACGGCGCAGGCCCGTCGAAGTCGGCGAGTGTTCGGCGCGACGTACCTGGCGGTGCGCCCCCGCCGCCGTGCTGAGCGAGCGGCACCATCGGCTCCTCGCCCCGCGCTGAGACTCCCCGCCGCGCGCCGCTTCGCCCTCGCCCCAATTGGTCGAGGCCAACCCACGCGTTCCCGTCGAACTGACGGTACTCGCGCGCGTTGGCCTCGGCTCGATCTCGAAGCGTCGACGCCCGGGCGGGCGTCAGGCGCGGTTCACGGGCACATCACGCCGCCGACGTCGCCTTCGTTGCGCAGGCGCAGCGTCCAGCGGCCGAAGTTCGGCAGGAGCACGCCGGTCAGCGTCGGGACGGTGGTGGTGCCCATCGAGAGCGTGTCGAACTGCGTGCGGACGCAGGCGGTCGCGGGGAAGTTCGACACGAGGATGTCGAGCTCGGCCGTCGGCGCCGCCGGGAGGAACGCCGAGTAGCGGAAGTAGGTGCCGTCCATGGTGCGCTTGATCTGCGCGCCCGCGACGGTGATGAGCGTGCCCTCGAGCGCGACCGCGCGCGCGCCGGGAGCGCCAGTATGTCCAGTTATATATTGCCCAAAAGCTTGC
>CAIUAC010000941.1 GCA_903896985.1 uncultured Sandaracinus sp. | reverse complement strand
TGCGGCAGCTGCAGCGCACTCCCACAGAGCGCCTCGCGCTCGGGCTGAGACATGGACGACTCCACCCTGACAAGCGCCGAGCGCCGGCTCCTCGTTGAGCTGGAGGCGCGCGGCGACGTGGTTGTCTAGATAGGCAGTCTGCCGTCGTTCGACGTCGAGTACCGCGGCGTGCGCCACGAGCTACTCGACGGACTCGAGGTGCCGGTACTACCCCTCGCGCGAATCCTCGCGAGCAAGCGCGCCGCGGGCCCGACCTCAGCCGCGCGCTGCGCTCCTCACCATCCCCTACAGCAGCGAGAGGCGGGGGACGAGCGCAGCACCCGTGCGCTCGACGAGCGACACCCGCGCATCCTTTTCATTCACCGCTGCACGGCGGCTCGCGAGTGGATGCGCCACGGGTGTCGAGCACGTCCCCTGCCTCGAGCGGTCACGCAGGGAGTCGCTCAGCTGCGCGCCTGGTTCCAGCGGTCTGTCGGGCGCGGGAGTCGCGCTGCGCTGGCCCTCTCCCCGGCCCTCTCCCCGCGCTGGCGCGCCGGGCAAGGGGGACGAGAGGCGGTGGCGCGCCGGGCGAGGGGGACGAGAGGCGCTACCGTCGTGCCTTGTAGTGATTGATCAGCGCGTTCGTGCTCGCGTCGTGAGTGCCAATCGGACTCTCGCCCTCGAGCTCCGGGAGGATGGCATTCGCGAGCTGCTTGCCGAGCTCGACTCCCCACTGATCGAACGAGTAAACGTCCCAGATCACGCCCTGTACGAAGATCTTGTGTTCGTAGAGCGCGAGGAGCTGCCCGAGCGTGTGCGGCGTGATCTTCTGCACGAGGAGCGAGGTCGTCGGGCGGTCGCCCGTGAACGCCTTGTGTGGCACGAGACGCTCGACCTCGTCGGTCGCTAGCCCCTGTTTTTGCAGCTCCGCGCGCGCCTCCTCGGGGGTCTTGCCGCGCATCAATGCCTCGGTCTGCGCGAAGAAATTCGCGAGGAGGAGGCGATGATGGTTGCCCGTCGGGTTGTGCGACTCGATCGGCGCGATGAAGTCGCAGGGCACCACGCGCGTGCCCTGGTGGATCAGCTGATAGAACGCGTGCTGCCCGTTCGTGCCGGGCTCACCCCAGATCACGGGACCCGTCGAGTAGGACTCGATACGCCGCCCTTGCTTGTCGACGCCCTTCCCGTTCGACTCCATGTCTCCCTGCTGAAAATACGCGGGGAAGCGATGGAGATACTGGTCATACGGCAAGATGGCGTGCGACTCGGCGCCGAGGAAGTTGCTGTTCCAGACCCCGAGCAGCGCCAGCGTGACCGGCAGATTCTCCGCGAGCGGCGCGGTGCGGAAGTGCTCGTCGAGCGCGTGCGCGCCGTCGAGCAATTCCTCGAACGCCGCGCCGCCGACCATCAGCATGATGGGCAGTCCGATGGCCGACCAGAGCGAGTAGCGCCCCCCGACCCAGTCCCAGAAGCCGAACATATTCTCGACGTCGATGCCGAACTTCGCGACCTCGGTCGCGTTCGTGCTGACGGCGACGAAGTGCTTGGCGACCGCGTCCTCGCTGCCTAGCGCGTCCACCAGCCAAGCCCGCGCCGTGCGCGCGTTCGTCAGCGTCTCCTGCGTCGTGAAGGTCTTGGACGCGATGATGAAGAGCGTCGTCTCCGCGTCGCATGCGCGGAGCGCCTCCGAGATGTGCGTGCCGTCCACGTTGGAGACGAAGTGCGGGCGCAGGCGCGCGTGCCAGTACGGGCGCAGCGCCTCGGTCACCATCACGGGGCCGAGATCCGAGCCGCCGATGCCGATGTTGACGATGTCGGTGATCGGCTTGCCCGTATGCCCGACCCACGCCCCGTCCCGGACGCGCGAGGAGAAGTCACGCAAACGGGCGAGCACGTCGCGCACCGCCGGCATCACGTCGGCGCCGTCGACGAGCACCGGGCGCCCGCTGCGATCTCGGAGCGCGACGTGGAGCACGGGGCGCTTCTCCGTGCCGTTGATGCGCTCGCCCGCGAACATCCGCGCGCGCTCGCCTTCGACGCCCGTCGCCTGCGCGAGCGCCTGCAGGAGCGTCATCGTCTCCGCCGTGACCCGCTGCTTCGAGTAGTCGACGAGCAAGTCGCCGAGCGAGCGCGAGAGCGTCTGAAAACGGCCCGCGTCGCCCGCGAAGAGGGACCGCATCGTGACGCCCTTCATGCGGTCACGGTGCGCGGCGAGCGCCTTCCACTCGGGGAGATCGGTGCGAACGGGCGGCGTGGGCGTCGTCATTGGAGGCTCCTCTTTCGGCCGCGGCATCATCGCACGCAACTCACGAACGCTCGGCAGGATAACCGCACCCAGAAAGTGAGGTTCTCATGTCCGACCCCATCTCCACGTCCAATGCCTGCCGCACTCCCGTCCCCAACTACGACGCCATGATGTCCGAAGCGACGGGTATGGCGCTCCAACCCGGCGTCACCGTCAACCGCACGCCCGAAGCGCCGCACCACGACCCCACCGGCGCCGTCGCGACGGGTGGAGTCGGGCTCTCGCTCGACACCGTCGGTGAAGCGGCGATCACCGCGGGCGGCGGTTTTCTCACTGCGGCCGCCGGCAGCGCGCTGGCGATGTACGAGCAGGTCGCGTCGGGGGTACACACGCTTCAAGACGGGGAGAAGGCGGGCGTGCTGCACGACCACAACGTCCTGCGGGGCGCGCTCGCCTACTTCGAAGGTCGAGCCGGCTCGCCTGAGGTGCGGAGTCGCGCGCAGCGCGAGCCAGCGTTCGCGGAGGGGCTCCGGCGCGCGGAGGCGTTCCTCATGAACACGAACAACTCGGCGCGGGTCGCGGAGTTCGCGCGGACCATCCGGAGCGCGTCCGACGCGGGCATCGGCGCGGTGACGAGCGGCCGCGACCGGGGTGCGGAGTTCGAGTGCCGAATGGCGAGCGACGCGGTGTTTCGCGACGGCGTGACGTACGCGCGGGCGCTCCGCGCGAGCGAGCCAGCCGAGTTCGCCCGTCGGCAAGCGCTCGACCACGCGGTGAGCGACGCACGCCGCGGCCAGCTTCGCCCCTGATAGGGTCAGCGGGAGACCACGCGATGGAGCACCCTGTGAAAACACCGCCCGACGCGCGCTTCGACGGGAGCGCGCGCGTCGTCGAGACACCGACGTTTCCGGCGCCCTGGAGCGGGCTGCCCGCGGTCGTCGTCGTGTGGCGCTTCTCCTCGAGTCGGGGGCACCTCCTCGCGAGCGGCGCGCTCGGGGAGGTGCTCGTCCTCGACACGGCGATTGGGCTCGTGGAGGTGCCTCTCGCAGGCACTGAGTTCGTGCTCGCGCCGCCGACGGACAACGGGGAGCCGGTGACTCGGCCGATTCCGTCGGTCTTCGAGCCGGTGCTGCCGCGCCTGACCGGACACGCCGGGTACGAGCTGCACGCGCGTGAAGATCGGCTCGTCGGCGGCGACTCCGTGCACCTCGTCGCCGAGGCGCTGCTGTCGGCCCGGGGCGACGCCTATCGAACGGCTGCGCGACCTGGCCCCGAGGTCGCGTGGCGCGTCGACGCCGCGCGCGGGCGCTGCCGCGTCATCGGGAGTTGGCTCCCCGTGCGCGGCTGAGGAAGGCAGCCGCGAGGCTCTGCGTAGTAGAGTCGACCGCATGAACGTCCGCGCGACCGTCTCCGCCGTGCTCACCTCGCTGCTCCTGCTCGCCGCCTGCACGAGCGATGCGAGCAAAGCACGCGAGGCGCTTGCGCGTGGCAAGCAGCTCGCGCAGCGCTCACCTGACGAGGCGGCGACCCACTTCGCGGACGCCGCTCGACTCGACCCGACGCTGCACGAGGCCTTCGCGCGCTTGGCGCGCCTGCGACTCGAGCAACACCGCGGCACCGACGCCGAGACTCCCGCGCTGCGCGCGGCGTCGCTCGTGCCGCGCTCGTCGTATTACTCCGAGCTGCTCGGCCGCGCGCAGCTCGCCGCGCAGAAGCCCGACGGCGCCGCCGCGTCCCTCGGGCAGGCGATCACGCTCGACCCTCGACAGACCGCGCGGCTCGCCTTCGACATCGGCGTCGTACGCGAGGCGCAGAGCAAGCTCGTGGAGGCCCAAGCGTCGTATGAGCGCGCCGCAGCTGCCGACGCGAACGCGGTGCCCCCGCGCCTCGCGCTCGCGCGGCTGTACTTGCACGCGCAGCGCCTCGACGACGCCAAGCGCAAGCTCGACGAGGCCCGCGCGCACGTGTCCCCTGACGGCAGCGAGCGCGTGCTATTCGCGCGGCTCGACGGGCAGGTCGAGGCGCTCGTCGCGCAGCGTGCGGCGGCACAAGCCGCCACGTTGGGGGGCACGAGCGATGAACGCGCCGCCCGCGCCGCCGCGATGACGCGCGGCATCTTGCGGCTCCTCGGCTCGATCGACGACGCAGGGAGCGCGACCGACTCGCTCTTCGGCGACCAAATCGGCGACAGTTTCGGCTTCGGCGGGCTCGGGCTGAGCGGAGTCGGCGCGGGCGGCGGCTTTGGCGGGGGCGGGACCGGCGAGGGCTCGATCGGCCTCGGCAGCCTGGGCACGATCGGCCGCGGCGCCGGGCCCGGAGGCGGCACCGGCTATGGAATGGGCGTGGGCGGACTCGGTCGCAGCGCACCGCCGGCGACGCAGACTGCGCCGACGACGCCCGCGACGCCGCGCCCCCCGCGCGCGCCGCGGACTCCCTATCCCGAGTGAGCGCCGCGCCCTCGCCTACTTGCGGCTCGCGGGAACGCGGGTCTCCAGCGCGCGCCCGAGCTTCTGAAAGTCGCTCCCCGGCTTCACGTAGCGGACCTCGGTGACGAGCGTCACGGGGTCGACGAGGTCGGCGAAGGGCACGTAGTGCAGGTCGAACTGCCCGCTCACCGAGACCATGTGCCCGTCGAGCCCGCGCTCGAGGAGCGCACGCCCCGCGCCGAGCCCGAGCTGCGCGCCGAGCATCACGTCGAACGCCGTCGGCGCCGCCGAGCGCGCCTCGTAGCCGAGCTGCACGCCCGTGAACTTCTTCGTGCGCCCCGTGCGCTCCGCGTAGAGCTTGCCGACCTTCGCCGCGACGAGCTTGCCGAAGTCGAGGTTCGCGAGCTGCACATGCCCGTGCTCGTCGCGCGGCAGCCCCGCGAGCGCGCTCTCCGAGAGCAGCTCCCCGAGCCCCTCCGCGAGCACGACCGTGCCGTGATGCTTCTTGTCGCGCTCCTCGCGCGTGACGACGAGGTCCACGATGCGCGAGACGAGCGCGTCGAGATCGAGGCGCTTGCGCGTCGTCTTCTGCCCGCTCGCGTCGACCGTCTCCTCGTCCATCGAGAGCGCGCCGACGGCGTCCTCGACCGCGACGATCAGGTTCGCCTCGCCGGCGACGCCCGCGCCGTACGCGAGCCAGCCGGCCTTGCGGCCCATCGTCTCGATCATGAAGTAGCCCTTCGTCGCGGCGGCGTCGGCGCGGAGATTGAGCATCTCCTTGGCCATCACGTCGACCGCGGTGAAGAAGCCGAACGTGAAGTCGATGCCGTTGTAGTCGTTGTCGATCGTCTTCGGGACGTGCACGACGCGCACGCGCTTGGCGCCTGTCGGCTGGAGCTTCTGCAGCTCGTAGAGGTAATTCGCCGTTTTGAGCGTGTCGTCGCCGCCGATGGAGACGAGCGCGTCGACGCCGAGATCCGTCAGCGCCGAGAGCACGACGCGCAGCTTCTCGGTCTTGGTCGCGTCGTCGAGATCCGTGCGCTTCTTGACGAGCTTGCCGGGGTTCGCGCGCGCCGTGCCGATGAGGATGCCGCGCGCGTTGCGGGTGCTGTCGACGACGCGCTCGGTGAGCACGCGGTAGTGCTCGCCCTCGACGAGCGGATACTTCTCGCGGTCGTAGCGCTCGAGGTGCGAGTAGCCGTTGGAGAAGCCGAAGACCTCGACGCCCGCGTCGACGAGCGAGAGCGCGATGGACGAGATGACGGCGTTGGCGCCGGGCGCCGGGCCGCCGGAGAAGATGATGCCGACGCGCTTGATCGGAGAGGCGTTCACAGCGTTCACGGGGTCAGTCGTCATGGGCTCGTGCTCACTCGTTGGGGGATGCGCTCGCCTCGACGACGGCGAGCACCTGCGCACTATCTACCTGCTCCCCCTCGCTCACGGCAATCTTCGTCACGACGCCGTCCTCCGAAGCCGCGACGCTGTGCTCCATCTTCATCGCCTCGAGGATGACGAGCACCGTGCCCTTCGTGACCGCTTGGCCCTCGGTGACGAGCACCTTGATGATCTTGCCCGGCATCGGCGCGACACAGCCGCCCGCGATCTGCTCAGCGCCCGGCTCGGGGAAGCGCGGCTGCTCGACGAGCGCCGTCGAGCCGTAGGTCCCGTGCACGAAGAACTGCCCGCGCGCCTCGTCGACGACGACGCGCAGCGTGTGCCGGTGCCCATCGTGATCCTCGAGCACGAGCGTCGGCGCCGCCCACGAGACGAGCCTGACGCGCGCGCTCGCCGCGCCATCGAGCGCGACGTCGAAGCGCCCTTTGCCGCGGTGCCGATAGGCGACCATGAGCGTCTGCTCTCCAAGCGCATAGGCGACCGTCTGCGCGATGGAGAAGTTGTTGCGATAGCCGTTCGGAACGCCCGGGATGACGGCGCGCGACGCCCCGTGCTCCTCGTGCGTCACGAGCATCGCGGCGATCGCGGCGAGCCTGTCGCGGCGCGGGTCCGCGGGCTCTCCGAGCGCGCCCGCGAAGTGCGTGTCGAGGAAGTGCGTGTCGAGCGCGCCCGCCGCGAACGCGGGGTGCTCGAGCACGCGGATCAAGAGCGCGCGGTTGGACGCCAGCCCCTGCACGCTCGTCCGCTCGAGCGTGCGCGCGAGCCTGCGAATGGCCTCTGCGCGCGTGGCGCCGTGGGCGATCACCTTCGCGATCATCGGGTCGTAGTGGATCGACACCTCGTCGCCCGACTCGACGCCCGTATCCAACCGCACGCCCTCCTCGAGCGGCACGAAGAAGTCCGCGAGCGTGCCCGCCTGCGGCAGAAAGCCTGCGCCCGAATCCTCTGCGTAGAGGCGCACCTCGATGGCGTGCCCGCGCTGCCGCAGCGACTCCTGCGAGTAGCCGAGCGGCTCCCCGCGCGCGACGCGGATCTGCTCCTCGACGAGGTCGACGCCCGTGACGAGCTCCGTCACCGGGTGCTCGACCTGCAGGCGCGTGTTCACCTCGAGGAAGAAGAACTCGTCGCCGCCGAGGATGAACTCGACCGTGCCCGCGCTGCGGTAGCCGATGGCCTTGCCGACGCGCACCGCCGCCTCGCCCATCTTCGCGCGAAGCTCGGGCGTGAGCGCGGGAGACGGGCTCTCCTCGATGATCTTCTGGTGCCGCCGCTGGATCGAGCACTCGCGCTCGAAGAGGTGCACGAGGTTCCCGTGCGCGTCGCCGAGGATCTGGATCTCGACGTGCCGCGGCGAGCTCACGTAGCGCTCGATGATCAGCGTCCCGTCACCGAACGCCGCGAGCGCCTCGCGCCGCGCGCCCTCGATGCCCGCGACGAGGTCGCGCTCGTCGCGCACGACGCGCATGCCCTTGCCGCCGCCGCCCGCCGATGCTTTGAGCAGCAACGGAAAGCCGACCTCGCGCCCCTTCTGCGCGAGCACCGCGTCATCCTGCTCCTCACCGCCGTAGCCCGGCACGACGGGCACGCCCGCCGCCGCCGCGAGCAGCTTCGCCTCGCGCTTCAGGCCCATCGAGCGGATGGCGCTCGGCGTCGGCCCGATGAAGGTGAGCCCCGCCGCCTCGCACGCCTCGGCGAACTCCGCGCGCTCCGAGAGAAAGCCGTAGCCCGGGTGGATCGCGTCGGCGCCCGTGAGCTTCGCCGCGGCGAGGAGCTTCTCGATCACGAGGTACGACTCGCGGCTCGCCGCGGGGCCGATGCGCACCGCCTCGTCGGCCTCGCGCACGAAGAGCGCGTCGGCGTCCGCGTCCGAGAACACCGCGACGGTCGCGATGCCGAGGCGGCGACAAGTGCGCTGGATGCGGCGAGCGATCTCGCCGCGGTTGGCGATCAGGAGCTTGCGGATGGTCGTCATGGCGTCTGTTCTGCCTATCGGATCAATGACGGAACACGCCGAAGGCCATGGTGCCCTCGACCGGCTTGGTGCACGCCGCAGAGAGCGACATCGCGACGACGCTGCGCGTGTCGCGCGGGTCGATGATGCCGTCGTCCCAGAGGCGCGCGGTCGCGAAGTACGGGTCCGACTCTTGGTCGATCTGCCCCTCGACCATCTGCTTCATCACGCTGAGGCGCTGCTCGTCCACGGTCTCGCCGCGCTTCTGCGCCGCGCCCCGCTGGATGATGTCGAGCACGCCCGCGAGCTGCTTGCCGCCCATCACGCCGATACGGTGATTGGGCCAGGTGAACAAGAAGCGCGGCTCGTAGGCGCGCCCGCACATCGCGTAGTTGCCCGCGCCGAAGCTCGCGCCCGTCATGATCGTGATCGCGGGCACGGTGCTGTTCGAGACGGCGTTGATCAGCTTCGCGCCGTTCTTGATGATGCCCTCTTGCTCGTACTTCTTGCCGACCATGAAGCCGGTGATGTTCTGCAGATAGAGGAGCGGAATGTCGCTCTGGTTGCAGAGCTCGATGAACTGCGCGCCCTTGTTCGCGCTCTCGCTGAAGAGGATGCCGTTGTTCGCGAGGATGCCGACGGGATAGCCGTGCACGTGCGCCCAGCCGCAGATGAGCGACGCGCCGTACAGCGGCTTGAACTCGCTGAAGCGCGAGCCGTCGACGATGCGCGCGATGACCTCGCGCGAGTCGAACGGCACCTTGAGATCCGCGCTCGCGATGCCGAGCAGCTCGTCGGCGTCGTAGAGCGGCTCCGCGAAGTCGCGCGGCGGCACGATGCCCTGCTTTCTCCAGCGCAGATGCGAGACGATCTCGCGCCCGAGGCGCACCGCGTCGCGCTCGTCCTCGGCGAGATAGTCCGAGACGCCCGACACGCGCGAGTGCATCTCCGCGCCGCCGAGCTCCTCGTGCTCGGACTCCTCGCCCGTCGCCATCTTCACGAGCGGCGGGCCCGCCAAATAGACCTGCGCCTGCTCCTTCACCATGACGACGTAGTCGCTCATGCCGGGCAGATAGGCGCCGCCCGCCGTCGATGAGCCGAAGACGAGGCAGATGGTCGGCGTGCGCTCTTTGCTCCTGCGCGTGAGGTCGCGGAAGCCGCGCCCGCCGTGCACGAAGATCTTGTGTTGGTTGGGCAGGTCCGCGCCCGCGCTCTCGATGAGCGAGATGCTCGGCAGCCCGTTCTGCTCGGCGACCTCGGCGAGGCGCCCCGACTTCCACATCCCCGTCTCGGTGATGGCGCCGCCCTTCACCGTCGCCTCGCTCGCGAGGATCGAGCACTCGACGCCGCTGACGACGCCGATGCCGCCGACGATGCCCGCGCCCGTCGTCTGATCCCGGACGTCGTGCCCGGCGAGCGGACAAAGCTCGAGGAACGGCGCGTCCCGGTCGAGCAGCAGCTCGATGCGCTCGCGCGGGAGCAGCTTGCCCGCGGCGCGGTGACGGTCGTTGTACTTCGGGCCGCCTCCTTCGCGGGACTTCGCGAGCGCCTTCTCGAGCTTCTCGAGAGCGAGCAGGTTGGCGGCGCGGTTCACTCCGTACTGCGCGCTCTTGGCGTCGAGCCTCGTGCGGAGGAGCGGATAACGTTGGTTGGGCGAGAGCGTCATGGCACTGCGCGTCATGCTCGGGGCGTGGCGCTGCGCTGTCAACGGTGAATCGCCATTCAGTGAGGTCGTGATAACGTCGCCGCGTGCTGCCCTCGACGCTCCGCCGTGCCCGCCGCTCGCTCGTGCTCATCGCGCTCTCGCTCGCCGCTGCGGGCTGCGGCGACGACAGCGCGCCTGCCCTCGACGCTGGCCCGCCCGACGCCGGCGCGCGCGACGCCGGACCGCGCGACGCGGGTCCGCCGCCCATCGATCCCTCGCTCTTCGACTGCACGAGCGACGAGGTGCGCCACGGCGCGCTGCTCCCGCGGACGAGCCTGGTGCCGCTCGCCTGCGCGCTCGACCCCGCGTGCCGCACGCCGCAGGTCGCCGGTCATCGCGGCGCAGGCGGGCAGCTCGGCACGAAC
>CAIUAC010000940.1 GCA_903896985.1 uncultured Sandaracinus sp. | reverse complement strand
GCGAGCGCCGCAGCGCCGCACGGCGTGCCCCACGCGCACTCGTCGGTGTCCACGCACGTCGCGCTGAGCCCGGAGCCCGACGCGACGAAGGCCGCGCCGCACCCGCACCAGTAGCCGCCCGACATGTCTGCGCAGGTATTGACGGCGCCGCCGTCGAGCGCGCGCCCGCACTGCGCCGCCGTCGCGCACTCATCGACGTTCACGCACGTCGCGCTCAGCCCCGTGCCCGACGCGACGAAGCCCGCGCCACAGGTACACGTGTAGCCGCCCGTCGTATCCGCACAACCATTGCCCCCGCCGCCGCCGACCGCGCGCCCGCACTGCGCCGCCGTCGCGCACTCATCGACGTTCACGCACGTCCCGCCGCTCGCGGGCGCTGCGTAGCCCACGCCGCAGCCGCACTGATACGAGCCCACCGTGTTGGTACACGCGAGCGCCGCAGCGCCGCACGGCGCGCCCAACGCGCACTCGTCGGTGTCCGTACAGGTCCCGCCGCTCGTCTCGCCGATGTAGCCGCTCGGGCAAGCGCAGGAGTACGAGCCCGCGGAGTCTGTGCAGACCGCGCCGCTTGCGCTGCCGCACGGTGCGCCCGCGGCGCACTCATCGACGTTGGTGCAGCTCCCATCGAAGCCCGAGTAGCCCGTCGGACACGCCACGCACACGCCGTCCGCCAGGTCTGCCAGCCCGTTGCAGTCGTCGTCGATGCCGCCGTTGCAGACCTCGGTCGCGTCGGGGTTCACGTTGACGTCCGTGTCGTCGCAGTCCGAGCCGCAGTTACCCGCGCCGTTACAGCAGAGCGCGGACGCGAAGGTGTCGCCGTCGGCGTCGGCGTCGGCGCCGTACGTCGCGTCGTCGCAGTCCTCGTCGTCGCCGTCGCACACCTCGGTCGCGCCGGGATAGCGGCTCACGTCGGAGTCATCGCAGTCGTCGCCGCCGCACGCCGCGTCGGCGTGCCCGTCGCCGTCCAAGTCGGGGCACACGAAGGCGTCGACGTCGCCGGCGTCGCGCGGGCCAGCGTCGTCCTGCGCCGCGTCAGGACGCGCCGCGTCCGATGGACCCGCGTCTGCCGGCGCGGCGTCGAGCGCGCCTGAGTCGGTGTCGACGGGCGGCGCGTCATCACCGCCGCAAGAGGCGACGCTCAGCGCGAGCAAGGCGAGCAAGGCGAGGCGAAGCGAGGCTGTGCGAGACGACATGGGCTCCCGAGGCTCCGCCGGGCGGCGAAGCACGAGCGGATATTCGCAGGGACACGGCACAAGCGTCAACGTCGGGCTGGCGCCCCTCCCCGCGCTCGGCCCCTCCCAACCGGGCGCGTTCGTGCGATGCTCCGCGCCGCAATGAACCCCGACGCCCTGCCCAATCCCGCACCCCTCGGCCCCGAGCAGACCCTCTTCGAGGGCAACCCCGCGCTCTGCCCGAGCATCGGCGCGTGGCTCGTCTGCATCTTCACGCTCGGCTTCGGCTGCATCTACTACTTCTTCCGCTCACGCGCGGTGCACTACAAGATCACGACCCAGCGCGTCGTGATCGAGCGCGGGATGTTCTCGAAGCGGATGGACCAGACCGACATCTATCGGATCAACCACTTCGAGGTGGAGCGTCCCTTCGGTCAGCGCCTCGTCGGCACCGGGAACATCATCCTGAAGGC
>CAIUAC010000939.1 GCA_903896985.1 uncultured Sandaracinus sp. | reverse complement strand
CTCGACGGCCCCCGCGATGGTGTCTGCGAAGAGCGTGGAGGACGCGCCGTTGGGCAGGTCATAGACGAGCGCGTTGCCATCGAGATCGACCGAGCCGGTCTCCTCCGCGGTGCGCTTCATGAAGTAGCAGGGGTTGTAGCCGCTCGGCGCCGTCGGGCCCGCGCAGGAGGTGCCGCTCGAGGCGTTGACGCCGATGTACTTCGCGCCGCGACGGTTGAGGGCGGCGATCGCCTCCTCCCACGTCGGCAGGACCGGATCGACACCCGTGTAGGGGTCGCAGCTCGGGTCCTCACCGGGGGGGCCGTTGTGCGAGCAGATGTCGCTGAAGTGCACGATGATCGGGAGCGCGGCGTCGCGGAAGCAGGGCGCGCCCCAGCCGCCATCGAGGCAGGAGCCGACGTAGTTCGGCATCGTGTAGGTCGCGCCGCCGCCGAAGCCGCCCGCGTACGTCCAGTTGCCGCCGGCGCCGGTGACGATCTCGAAGAGCGCGAACGTCTGCGACTCCGGGCCGTCCGAGCCGCCGTGGAGCGCGATGCCGTTGAACGCCGTCTGCACGGCGCTCGCCATGTCGGGCGGCGTCATGCGGATCGCGAGGATGAACGGCTCATCCGGGGGCGAGCCCCAGCCCGAGAACGGCACATCGTCGTGCTGCCCGCCGCCGAACCACGCGTCGGGGATCGTCTCGCCGATGCGGTCGATCAGGCCGGTGCCGGGCGTCGTGACCGTCGTCTTCACGTTGTCGACGGTGCCGCCCATGGAGCCGGTCGTGTCGGTGATGAAGAAGATGTCGGCGACGCGGATGCTCGTGCTGAAGTCGAGCGAGCGCGTCTGCGGGGCGCCGCCGTACGGCAGCACGAGGTAGAAGTCCTCCGCGCGGATCGTGCAACCAGCGCTCGCGCCGCAGGTGCAGACCGACACATCGACGCCGGGCAGCGGGACGCCCCCGGGGCAGTTGCGCTCTGCGTAGGCGCCCTCGAACAGGTCGTCGACGCCGTCGCCGTCGCTGTCGACGTTGCACGGGTCGCTGCCGACCGCGATCTCCTGCCCATCGGAGAGACCGTCGTTGTCGCGGTCCGTGTCGATGAAGTCGGAGAAGCCGTCACCCGGATAGGGGCTGCCGTCCTCGTTGAGGGGCGTCCGCGTGATCGGGCTGATCTCGCGGTCACAGACGTGAGGAGGCGTCGCGGTGTCGCCGTCGCCCGCCTCGAGCGAGTCCGTCACGGTGTCGCCGTCCGAGTCGAGGTCACGGAAGTTCGGCGTGCCGTCCATGTCGAGGTCGAGGTTGCCCTCGGTGGCGTCGAGGATGGAGTCGCCGTCCGAGTCGAGGTCGAGGAAGTCGGGCATCCCGTCGACGTCGGTGTCGACTGGCGGCGTGAGGCAGTCCGCGTCGCCGACCTCGACGCTGTCGAGGATCCCATCGCCGTCCGCGTCGGGGTCGTGGCTGTTGGGCATACCGTCGTGGTCGGTGTCGCCCGTGCCCTCATCCGTGTTGCTGACGAAGTCGCGGTCGGGGTCGTTCTCCGCCGTGCAGTTGCCGATGGGCCCCCCGGCGTCGACGTCGCCGCCGGCGTCGACGTCATGGCCACTGTCGACTCCGCCGCCGTCTGGGCGCAGGACCGGCGGCGTAGTGTCGTCGCCACAGCCCGCGAACCCGAGGAATGCTGCGACCACGAGAGCGAGAGGCCACGAACGCAGGCGATAAGTCATCAGCGATGCTCCTGTCGACGGGCGACATGCATGGGGCCCCGGAACGACGGCCCGGGCGAACCAGCACTATGCAACTGGAGTGCCCCAGCCACAAGGGGGAGATCTGGCCTGATCGCGTCGTTCTCGAGGTGCCACGTTGTGCCGCCCCGGACGTCTTTGCCCGATCGAGGCGTCGAGCACGCATTGACAAGGGTAGATCGGAGCGGTACGCGACCCCGCGAGCCGGGTCCGACCGGCGGCGAGGAGAATCGATGCGGTCGAATGTTCTGTGCTTGGTGGGGCTGGTAGCGGCGGGGGTGCTCGGGCTCGGGGCGGGCTGTGGCCCGGCCTATCCGAACTGCGGGGAAGACTCCGAGTGTCATCAGGGCGAGTACTGCGTGAACGGACGCTGTCAGCTCTGCCGCGGGGACGCCGACTGCGCCGCGGGGCAGTCCTGCGCGTCGGGGCGCTGCGAGGCGATCACTGGCTACTGCGGCACCAACGCGCAGTGCGCGGACGGCGAGGAGTGCCGCGAGAATCGCTGCGCGCGCATCGCGTCGACGCAGCAGGACCTGCCGACGCCCCCGCCGCCGGACGAGACGCCGGGCGCGAGCCCCTGCGACATCTCGGCGGTCTACTTCGACTTCGAGTCGAACGACCTGACGGGCACGACGCGCGATCAGCTCCAGACCGTCGCGCGCTGCATGGGTGAGCGGAACTACGCGCACCTGCACCTGACCGGGAACTGCGATCCGCGCGGCACCGAGGAGTACAACCTCGCCCTCGGCGATCGGCGCGCGCGCGCGGTGCGCGACTTCCTGCGCTCGCTCGGCATCGAGCCCAGCAAGCTCAGCGTGTCGTCGAACGGCGAGGAGTACTCGCGCGGCGAGGACGAGACCTCCTGGGCGCGCGACAGAAACGTTGCGCTCGAGGCGCGGTGAGCAGGAGCCGCACGCGGCTGCTCGTCGCGTCCCTCGCGCTCGCGTCAGGGGCGCTGTCGGCGACCGTCGTCGCGGGCTGCCTCTGGACGACGAAGGGCGACGGCGACCGGCTCCGCGCGGAGTCGGTCGAGCACGCGCGGCGGCTGACGAAGGTCGAGCAGGGCGCGCAGGCTGAGCGGGAGACGCTGCACGCGGCGGTCGGCAGCGCGCAGGTGAAGGTGCAGGAGCTCGAGGTCGTGCTCGAACGCGCGACCGAGGTCGTCACGCGAAACAGCGCGGACACGGGCGCGCTCGTGCAGGAGCTGCAGACCCAGCTCGGCTCGCTCGACGGACAGATCGCGGAGCTGCGCAACACGAACGAGCAGCTCACGCGGCAGCTCTCGACGCAGCGCGCGGAGATGGACGAGCGCATCACGCAGGTCGCGCGCAAGGCGGGCATCGACATGCCGCTGCCGGCCGCGGAGATCCCCGCCGACAAGGTCGAGCACTTCGCGGCGGCGTATCGCGCGTACCAAGGCAGCGACTACTCGCGCGCGCGGGCGCTCTTCCGCGAGTACCTCTCGCGCTACGCGGGCGACGACCAGACGGACAACGCGCAGTACTGGATCGGCGCGAGCTACCTGCAGGAGAGCAAGCCCGCGACGGCGCTCGGCGAGCTCCGCAAGGTGATCACCGACTACGCGACGGGCGACGCCGTCGACGACGCGCTCTTCGACATGGGCGACGCGTTCTATCGGCTGCACGCGTGCACGGACGCGCGGACGACGCTCGAGGCGCTCGTGCGCACGCAGCCGACCTCGCCGCTCCTCGCGCGGACGCGCGACAAGCTCCGCGAGATCCAGCACGCCGCGCGCGGCTACTGCACCTCGTAGGCGTCAGCGGGCGAGCGTGCGGGCGTCACGCACGAGCCGCGCGAGGTCGGGCGCGCTGAGCGGATAGAGCCCGCGCGCGCGCCCTTCGCCGTCGACGAGCAGCAGGCGAGCCGTGTGCACGATGTCGTAGGCGCCATCAGGGCGCGCCTCATGCTCGCCGACCGGCTGCAGGAGCCCGCCCTCGATCACGCGGCGCACCAGCGCGGGCTCGCCCGTCAGGAACGACCAGCGCGTGAGGTCGGCGTGATGCTGCTCCGCGAAGGCGCGCAGCACGGCCGGAGTGTCGTGCGCTGGGTCCACGGTGATCGACACGAAGCGCACCGAGGGGACGTCCGCGAGGCGCCGCGCGACGTTGCCCTGCTGCGTCGTGAGCAGCGGGCAGATCGTCCGGCAGCTCGTGAACAGGAAGCTCGCGATCCACGGATGTCCGCGCAGCGCTCGGTCGCTGAAGGGATGCCCGTCCTGGTCGACGAGGTCGAACGGGCGCACGGCGAAGAGCACCGGCAGCCCGTCGCTCGGGCCGGGACCGAACGCGCGCTTTCCCGCGACGACCGCGAGGCCGAGCGCGAGGACCGCGCTCAGGCTCCAGACGACGATGCGGAGGCGCGACACCGAGGCAGACGGCCGCGCGCTCAGACCGCGTCCGCGATGAGGACGCCGAAGAGCAGCGTGAGGTAGACGAGCGAGGCGCCGAAGGCCCGACGCGCCCAGCGCGTGTCCGTGCCCGTCTCGCGGAGCCCGGCGAGACACGCCGCGAGGAAGCCCGCGCCGAGCAGCGCCGCGCTGACGAGGTAGAGCGTGCCCGCGACGCCGAGCGGCCCGAGCGAGAGCGACACCGGCAAGAGCAGCGCGCACCAGAGGATCATGTGGACCTTCGCCGCTCGAACGCCGACGACCGAAGGCAGCACGCGGATGCCCGCGCGCTCGTACTCAGCCTGCCGGAAGACCGCGATCGCGATGAAGTGCGGGATCTGCCAGACGAAGAGCACCGCGAAGAGCGCGAGCCCGGGTAGCTCGAGCCGACCCGTCGCGGCGGTCCAGCCCATCAGCGGCGGCATGGCGCCCGGCACGGCGCCGACGAGCAGCGCGGTCCAGGTCTTCTGCTTCAGCGGCGTGTACATCCACACGTACATCACGAGCGCGATGGCGCCGAGCAGGCCCGTGAGCGGGTTGACGAGGAGCGCGAGGACGGGCACCGAGAGCGCGCCGAGGGAGAGCCCGAAGACCAGCGCGACCTTCGGATCGAGGCGCCCGGCGGGGAGCGGGCGGTTCATCGTGCGCGTCATCGCGCGGTCGCTGTCGCGCTCCATCCAGCAGTTGAGCGCGTTGGCGCTCATCACGACGGCGGCGATCGCGAGCACCGCGACGAGCGAGCGCGCGAAGTCCGGCACGCCGGGCGCCAGCCACAGCCCGCCCGCCGAGGTCGTGATCACGAGGAAGGTGATGCGCGGCTTCGTCAGCGAGACGAGGTCGCGCAGCGTCCCTGGGAGCGATACGGTGGCTGGAAGCGTCGTCATGAGCGGGGTACTGCGTCTTGGCTCGCGTCGGACCTGGGGCCTCTGCGGCCGGTCCGCAAGCTCACCCCGACGCGGGGCGGCGATTTTACCTGGCGCCCGGCGAGGCGGTCAAGGTGTCACCTGATCAGGAACGCCGCGACGAGCGCGAGCGCGCCGACCAACGCGAGCAGCGCGGCGCCCGCGAGCACGTAGTACGGCATCCGCGACGCCGGGAGGTAGACCGGCTCGTCGCTCGCCCGTGAGCCGCCATGCCCGCTGTTCTGCGGAGGCTGCAGCCCGCCATACGCCTGAGACGGCTGCTGCCCTGCGAAGCCCGGCTGCCCTGCGAAGCCCGGCTGCCCAGCGAAGCCCGGCTGCCCGGCGAAGCCCGGCGACGGCTGCTGCGCGCCCGACGCCTGCCCTTGCTGCTGCTGCATCGCCGCGCGACGAGCCGGGTCCATCGGGAGCGCCCGCATGGCGCCGGTCATCACCTTGCCCTGCATCACGTCCTTGAGCATCAGCCCGAAGTCGTGGGCGCTCGGCGGGCGGTCCTCCGGGCGCTTGGCGAGGCAGTACTGAATCACGTCGTCGAGCCCGCCAGGGAACTCGCGCGTCGACAGCCGGTCGGCGAGGTGCAGGGGCGGCGTCTGGATGTGATGGGTGATGTAGTCCATCGGGTGCTTCGCCTCGAAGGGGAGCTTCCCGGTGAGCATCTCGAAGAGAATGCACGCGAGCGAGTAGATGTCGCTCTTGGCGTCGAGCGTCTTTCCCTGCGCCTGCTCGGGCGACATGAACTCGGGAGTGCCGAAGACCATGCCCTCCTGCGTCAGGATCAGCGAGCCTGGGCGCATCTCACGCTCGCTCACCTTCGCGAGGCCGAAGTCGAGCACCTTCGGGTAGTCGGTGATGCCGCCCTGCGTGCAGAGGAAGATGTTCTCTGGCTTGAGATCGCGGTGCACGATGCCCGCGCGGTGTGCCTCTTCGAGCGCGCCGCAGACCTGGATCATGATGTTGATCGCGCGGCCGACCTCGAACGGGCCGTGGGCCTTGACGTGCTGCGCGAGGTTCATCCCCGCGAGGTGCTCCATCACGATGTAACAGGCGTTGTCCTCGAGCTGCCCGTACAGAAACACGCGCGCCGTGTTCGGGTGCGAGAGGTGGCTCATCGCGCGGGCTTCGCGGCGAAAGCGGGCGACGAGGTCGGGGCGGGAGACGTACTTCGGGTGCAGGATCTTGATCGCGACGAAGCGATTCATGTCCGGCTGCTCGGCCTTGTAGACGGCGCCCATGCCGCCTGACCCGATGCGCTCGATGATGCGGAACTGACCGGCGATGTCTCGGCCGATGTAGGGGTCGCGTGGGCGCACTCTGCTCGATCTCCCAGAGACTCTCGGTGTCGCCTGCTCTTCTGAGCCCGTGCCGAGCCGCGAGAGCGCCCCGCCGACGAGCCGCGAGCATAACACTCTCGCGCAACTGCGGAAGCCCGCGCCGCGAGAAGGGGCCATGTCTACACCGAGCCCGATCGCGCAACTGCCGACGAACACCCCACGTCCAGTGACAGTGCAACGCCCGCCCGCCACAGCCGCCTCACCGCGCGTGGAGGCCGGTCGTTTCGCGGCGCTGCTGACGCAGACTCCCGAAGCCGACGCCAAGCGTGCGCTCCGCGGCGCCTCGGCGCTCGGTCCGCGCGGGTCGCTTTCGTGCGCTGAGCACGCCGCGCCGCCGAGCCCGCGGCACG
>CAIUAC010000938.1 GCA_903896985.1 uncultured Sandaracinus sp. | reverse complement strand
GGCCGTCCGCGCTGCGCTCGTGCCGCTGACGCGCGCGTGCGAGGCGCTCCCGAACGTCACGCTGAGCGAGGCGGGCGTACGCGCCGCGCGGACGGGGCTCGCGCTGACGGCGGAGGCGTTCGAGACGGGCGCGCTGCCCGAGGACCCCGGCGCTGGTCGAGTCGTCGTCGCGCGGGCGCCGGACACGACGCCCGTCGCGCTCGTGCGCCCGGCGGGCGACGGCACCTTCGAGGTCGCGCGCGGCTTCGTGCCTGTGCCCGCATGACGCTGCTATCTTCCGCGGCGATGCGCTTCGCCTTCGTCCTGCTGTTCGGGTCGTGCGCGCTCCTCGCGGCGTGCGGTGATGACGACGTCGCCGTCGACGCGTCCGCCGACCTCGGCGCCGACCTCGGGCCCGACCTCGGCGCGCCGGATCTCGGGCCGGTGTGCGCCGCGTCATGCGCCGCCGGGGAGGGCTGCTGCGGGCTTCCGGACGGCGGCGCCGGCTGCGTGAACCTCTCGTTGGACGCCGAGAACTGCGGCGTCTGCGGGCTGCGCTGCGCCGACGGCTACGGCACGCGCTGCTTCGCGGGACGCTGCGAGTGCGGCGACGGAGTCGACGGCTGCAACGGCTCGCGCGCCTCGCGCTGCTGCCCGACGCACCCCGGCGTGACGCGCCCGTACTGCGCGAGCTTCGACCGCGACGTCGCCGACTGCGACGGCTGCGGGCTCGCGTGCGACGCCCGACGCACCGACCGCTGCAGCGCGGGCAACTGCTACTGCGGCGCGCGCGCCGTCGTCTGCGAGGGCACCGACGCGAGCCTCTGCTGCAGCGATGTGTTCGGCGACAGCACCTGCGTCGACATCCGCACGAGCCGCGCGCACTGCGGCGGCTGCGGCGTCGCGTGCGTGACGGGCGAGACCTGCGAGGCGGGCGTCTGCACGCGCGGCGCCGTCTGCGCCGGAGGCTGCGCGGGCCCCGACGCGTACTGCTGCGAGGGCGTGTGCTGCGCGCGCGACCTCTGCATGCGCGGCTTCTGCGGCGCCGACGCGGGCGTCGACGGCGGCCCCTGAGCGCGCGGGTCTGGCGTTCGCCGCGGCGAAGTCGCTACACTCCGGGGTCGCGCCGCGCGCGCACCGGAGGGCTCGATGGCTGCTTTCTTTCCTTGGCGCTTGGTGTCGGTCGTCTCCGTGCTCGCCCTCGCAGGGCTCTCCGCGTGCTCCGGAGGGCGGGCGCCCGTCCGGCCCTCGCGCCCGGACGGCGGAGGCACGGACCTCGGTGGCTTCACCTGCGCGGACCGCGACTCCGACACGATCTGTGACGCGCAGGAGGGGACCGGCGACACGGACGGCGACGGCATCCTCGACGCAGACGACCTCGACTCCGACGGGGACGGCGTCCTCGACCGCGACGAGGCGGGCGACCTCGACCCGGCGACCCCGCCGCAGGACGGCAACGGGGACGGCCTGCCCGACTTCCTCGACCCGACGGTCGACGGGTCGCGCCACCCCGACGCCGGCGTCGGCGTCGACGCTGGACCGCCCCCGCTCCGAGACGGCGGCGGCGTCTACGACCCGGACGCGGGGGACTCCGGCGGCATCGTCGCTGACCTCTGCCCGGCGTCCTCGATCATCCCGACGGGCTGCATCGCCGACGTCAACGAGGCGGTCGCGGGGCTCTGCAATCAGCTCGACGACGACTGCGACGGGGAGGTCGACGAGGGCTGCTCGTGCACGCCCGGCTACGTGCAGCCGTGCTTCCGAGGCCCGCCCGGGCGGCGCGGCGTCGGCGCGTGCGCGGACGGGATGCAGCGCTGCATCGGCAGCGGCGAGTTCGGCACGCTCGGCGCGTGCGAGGGCGGCATCTCGCCCGGCGGCGAGGCGTGCAACGGGCTCGACGACGACTGCAACGGCTGCACGGACGAGGTCGTCGGCTGCGTCCCGCAGATCGACTGCCCCGCGCCCGGCGACCCGCGCGTCGCGGACGGGCAGCCCTTCGTGGACTACGCGCTGCGCGGCGGCGACTTCTTCTCGGGCTCGGCGACGAGCTGGGCGTGGACCGTCACCGGCGGACCGTGCGAGGACATCCTGCCGCGGCGCAGCTACACGGTGACGTCCCCTTCGTCGGAGAGCGCGTCGTTCCGCCCGACGCTCTCCGGCGACTACACCGTGACGATGACCGTCGTGACGAGCGCGGGCGAGACGCTCACCTGCACCTGGATCGTGCACGTCGTCGGCCCCGGGCTGCGCATCGAGATGTGCTACCCGGAGAGCGAGACGCAGGACCTCGACCTCTTCCTGTCGATGCCGTCGTACTCGGGCAGCTGGTACCTCGACACCAACGACGCGTTCCAGCCCGCGCGCGAGGTCTGCGCCTGGCACGACTGCGAGGCGACGATCCGCGGCTCGCTGCCGACGGGCGGCCTCTACCCGCGCGCGAGCTGGGGCTACGCGGACAGCCCGCTCTCGGAGTGCGTCGGCGGTCCGCTCGGCCCGCAGTGGAGCCTGCTCGGGCACTGCGCGAACCCGCGCCTCGACATCGACAACAACCTCAGCGAGGGCATCGGCGTCCCCGAGAACATCAACGTGGACGCGCCGCGCGAGGGCGAGCGCTTCCGCATCATGGTCCAGAACTTCACGGGCACCGCGGCGCGCCCCGTCGTCAACGTCTACTGCGGCGGTCGCCGGACCGTGACCTACGGCGTCGCGCCCGACACCGTCACCGGCTTCTCGGGCACCGCGGGCTACTCGGGGATCGGCGCGATGTGGCGCGTCGGCGAGGTCGTCACGCACGTCGACGCCGCCGGCGCGACCACCTGCGACGTCACCCTGCTGCACCCGCCGGGCACGACGAGCGGCTACGACATCACCTACAACGACTCCCGCTTCTGAGCGGGGCGCGCGCGGCTGGGCGAAGCGCACGAAGACAGACGCGACCTCATAGGCTTAGGCGTAGGTTCGCGTCCCCCAGCGGGAAAGTCGGCGGCATCGACTCCCGCTGGGCATCGCTCCGCTGCGAAGTCGGCGGCATCGAACCCTGGTGGGCGTCGCTCCGCCGCGCGGTCGGCGGCACGGACGTGTGCGGCGCGCTTCGCCGCGGGAGACTCGGCGGCATCGACGTCGCCCGCGCGCTTCGCCGCGGGAGAGTCGGCGGCATCGACGTCGCCCGCGCGCTTCGCCGCGGGAGAGTCATCGGCATCGCGGCGGGGCGCGCGCTCTCCGGCGGGAAGGTCGTCGACCGAGGCGTCTCCCGTGCGTTTCTCGGCGGCGCGCGCTGCGCCGAGGGGCGCTATCGTTGAGCGCGCCTCGGCTCGACGGCTCTTCAGGGCGCGGCGGCGACGGCGGCGTGGTGCGGCACCAGCAGCAGATGGTC
>CAIUAC010000937.1 GCA_903896985.1 uncultured Sandaracinus sp. | reverse complement strand
CGCTCGAGGGGGTGTCGCGGTTGCCGTAGTAGATCGTGCCGCCTGAGGGGTCGTCGACGTAGAGGTCGAGGTCCGTCGGCTCGCTCATGTGGAGCGTGACCTCGATCTGCCCGGCGCCGACCGGGAGCACCTCGACGAGGCGCGTGATCGGCGGGCCCGCGCGACCGGCGCGGTCGACCGTCTCGGTCGTCATCATCGTCTGAAACGGCGCGGTCGCGAGGGCGATGCCGCCGGGCGGCAGCGGCGCGCGGATGCCGAAGTTGACCGTGAGCTCGCGAGCGCCCTCGCCGAGCACGGAGCCGAGCTCCGTCTGCTGCTCGGCCTGCACGTAGAACGAGCCGGCGTAGCCCGCGAACTCGACGAAGACGCCGCGGATCTCGGGTCCGCGCTCGTCGAGCACGTTGAAGAGGACGTCCTCCGGCACGCCCGCGAGGAGCGGGATCGGGCGCGTCGGGTTCTCGCGCGGGCCGTTCGCGAGGGCAGGACCGCCGGACGAGGCGGGCACGCCGCCGCGTCGATACTCGCCGCCCGCGACGACCCACGGCGTCTCGGGCCCGCCGCCGGTGAACGCCGAGGTCGGCTGCCGCTGCGCGACGGTGGACGTCGAGGGCACGAGCGCGTCGAGCGTGGCGCGCGGCCCCGGGCGATAGCGCACGCGCATCTCCTCGCGCAGCTGCTCGGGCGTCGGCCCTGCCGGGGGCGCGAGGCCCAGACCGCCGTCGAAGGGCGACAGATGACCCGTCAGCGGCGCCTCGCCGGTGACCGCCTCGGCGAGCGTCGGCGGCTGCTCGCGCGAGAGGCGAAGCAAAAGCGCGACCGGCGCCGCGATGGCGACGGCGACGAGGACGAGCCCGCCGAACACGACGAGCGCTTTCGTGGCGCGCGAGGGCTCGCTCGGGTCGGGCGGCTGTGCGCTGGTGCGCGGCTCACGGCGGGTACGCATGGCTCTGTCTACGTCTGAGCGAGGTTGAAGCGTTCCCGCTCAGCGCGCACGCGGGGCGCGGCCGCGCTCACGACGCGCGCGGTCGACGGCGCGCTGCTCATGCACGATCCGCCCAGAGAACGGCGCCGCGATCGCGTCGCCGGTCTCCTCGAGGAGCGCCCGAACGCGCGCCGGCGTGAGCGCCGGATCGACGGAAATCAGCTTTGCGGCGAGGTTCGCGACGTTCGGCGAGGCCATGCTCGTGCCCGAGAGCGGCACGTGCGCGCCCGACGGAATCACGCTGTCGACCTCGACGCCGAGGTCGAAGAGGCGCACGCGCTCGGGGTTCGAATTCGTGAAGGTCGCCCAGTTGCCCCACTTGTCCACGGCGCCGACGACGAGGACGTTCGGCGCGTCGATGGACGCGGGCACGTCGTCGTACTCGAGGATGTCGCGGTTGGAGTTGCCCGCCGCGACGACGAAGAGCGTGTCTGGGCACTGCGCGAAGATCCACGCCCAATTTTCCTTGCGGCGCGCCTGGATCGCCGCGGCGCGCGCGCGCACGGCGTCGTCGGTCGCGTAGAGGTCGGGCTGATGGCGCAGCGCGTCCTCGAGGTAGTCGACGCTGAAGCCGAGGCTCGCGTTGATGACGCGCACATGATTGGCGCGGACGTACGCCGCGATGCGCTCGATGTTGGCGCGCTCGGCGTCGAGCTCCGCGTCGGTCGGACCGCGCTCGAAGTACGTGCGGCTCTCGCCCGCCCACGCGCTCCGGAAGATCGCGAGCTTCGCCTTGGGATTGCCCGCGAGCAGGATGCCCGCGACGTGCGTGCCGTGCGCCCACTCGCCGACCTCGTCGAGCGCGCGGTCCGTCGCGCGGAGCGCGTCGACGTCGGTGATGCTGCGCTCGAGCTCGAGCACGCGCTGCGCGTCGGGGGACGACGCCATGCCCGCGCGCAGGTCCATCACGCCGCGGAGGAACGGCGTGTAGCGCTCGAGAATTTCAGGCGCCGGCTGGTAGGTGTACGCGGTCTGCTCGGGGAGCGGATCGGAGATGACGCCGTGCGCGCCCGCCGCGTCGGTGAAGAGCTGCGACTCGAAGAGCGTCGGCTGCGAGCCGGTGTCCCAGACGCCGACGACGACGTCCTGCGCGTCGCGCGCGCGGGTCAGGTCGACGGTCGAGAACGCGAAGAGCGCGTCCGCGGGGCGCGCCTCGTTCTCGGCGCGGACCGTGGCGATCGCGGCGAGGAAGTGCGCGCGATTCTGCACGATGCTGCGGAGCACGCCCTCGAAGTAGAGGACGCTCCCCGCCGTCTCGAGCGCGAGCATCTGCTCCTTGGTCTGCGCGACGTTCGCGTCGACCTGCGCTTCCGTCTGAAAGAGCTGAAAGACGACGGTCGCGGCGCCGAAGCGCGGGCGCGGCAGCTCGCGCAGCACCGTCGCGATCGCGGTCTCCTGCGCCGCACCGTCGTCGCCCGCTTGTCGGCGTTTGAGCTCGGCGAGCAGCGTCGTCGCGGCGAACGCGGAGTTGCGATTCTTGGCGCGCGCGCGGACCAGGCGAATGGTCTTCTCGGCGTCGTCGAGGTGCCCCGTCGCCGTCGCCGTCACGGCGAGATCGAGCAGCCGCTCGACCGCGCGCCCGGAGAGCAGCGGCGCCGTCGTCGGGGCTGCGCGATAGGAGTCGAGCTGCGCCGGGTCGAGGTCAGGCTGCACCTCGCGGAGGCGCGCCATCGCGTGCTCGCTGACGAACGCGGCGAGCTCGGGCGTGCCGAGCCCGTCCCACGGGCTGCGCGGCGCGGGCTGCGTCGCGACGACGTCGGGCGGCGGCACGGTCGCGTGCGGCGCGGGCGTGATCGCCGCGGGGCCGCCGCAGCCGAGGAGCGCGCAGAGGAGCGCGGGGAAGAGAGCCGAGCGAGAGGGGGCGAGAGAGGCTGTCAGGCGGCGCATGGGGGCGCATCGTCGCAACGATCGCTTGGAGCTGCAACGAAGCGACAGGCGCGGCGCGCGCTCGCGTGACGGCTCAGCGCCCGCGCGGCGCGCTCAGCCAGGCGGCGAGCGCGGACGAGGAGAGCGGCTGCCCGTCGGTGATCGGCGAGAACGTGGTGCGCGCGACGCGGCGCCCCGTCGCCTCGAGCACGACGAGCGTCGCGAGCTTGCGGACGTCGTGCGCGTGCCGGAGGCGCGTGTGCCCGAGTCCGTCGCGACCGACGTTGACGTAGACGGGCACGTAGCGCTGCGCGAGCACGGCGCGCGCGGGCGCGTGGTCGAGGGCGCGCACGACCGCCTCGCTGTCGGCGTCGCCGAAGCCGAGGAAGACGAGCAGCACGCGCTGGTCGAGCTGCGCGGCTCGGGTCTGCGCGGCGCCGAGCAGGATCGCGAGCGACTCCTCGCTGTGCACGGGCCACGGGTTGAGGCGCGGCCCCGCGTCGACGACGGCCCCTGCGTCGCCGGGCGTTGCGCCGTCGGACTCGCAGCCTCCACAGCCGCCGGACATCGCGAGGAGCGCGAGGAAGAGGAGCGCGCTCAGCCGCGCAAGAGCGCGCCGAGGTCTTCGAAGGGCGTGGTGCATGGAGGTCCGGGGGCGAAGTGATAGTGCGCGACGCCGGCAGGCGCGAGCGCGAGCAGCGTGGCCGAGCAGGTGCCGTAGATCGGTGTGTGCACGCAGACCGCGTCGAGGTCACGGGCGAGCTCGCGCGTGAACGGCGAGCCCGGCGGCGGGCGCGGCGCCGTGTCGAGCGGGG
>CAIUAC010000936.1 GCA_903896985.1 uncultured Sandaracinus sp. | reverse complement strand
TGTCCAAGGTGGCGAGGATGTCGGTGCCGCTGCCCGCGCCGAACGTCGTGCCGCCGGGCACCACGATCGGGAGGTGCAGATGCGGCGCGACCTCGAGCCGGGGCACGGCGTTGTCGCCGCTGTAGGCGCCGGTCACCGCGTCGAACGGCGGGGCGCTGTCGAGGTAACCGCCGAAGACGTACTGGCCCTTGACCTGGGTGTTCCCGAGGCTCGCGATGTCGGACCGGAGCCCGCGCACCTCATGGGCGACCGCGGCGCGGTCAGAGGCTGAGTACGTGCCGTTCGACATCTGAACCGCAAGCTCGCGCGCACGGCTGAGCGCATCGCTGACGCCGCCGAGGGCGCCCTCGGCGCCTGTCGTCAGCGCGAGACCGTGGTCGGCCGTGCGCTCACTCGCCTGCGCGGTCGCCTGGCGCGCGGTCTCACGACGGGCGAGCGCGAACGCGACCGGGTCGTCCGAGGGCTTCTCGACGCGCATGCCGCTCGACGCGACGGACGAGGCCGTCGAAGCGCGGTCTCGTGCACGCTCGATGGAGCGCAGGGCCTGATCTTGGAGCATTCCGTCAGATACACGCATGGCTAACCTCGCAGGGCGAGTAGGCTGGACAGCATTTCGTCGGCAACCTGGACGACCTTGAGCGACGCTTGGTAGGCGCGCTGATAGCGCGTCAGGTTCATCAGCTCCTCATCGGCTGAGACACCCGAGATCGAGGCGCGCAGGGACTCGACCTGAACCTTCGCGTCGTCGGTGTGAGTGCGGTCGCCGAACGCGCTCTGGATCGCGGTCCCGACCTCGGCGCCGGCGTTGCCGAACTCCTCGCTCGCCGTCCGCGTGCCCGCCGAGGCGATGCTCGTCGTCGAGAGCGCCATGAGCGCGAGCGCGTTGCGGTTGTCACCAGGCAGCGCGACGGCGGACTGCGCGGCGGCGAGCTTGCGAGGCTGACCGGCGATCGACGCGGACAACGACATCGACTGGGCTGCGCCCGTGGGCGTCGCCGAGATCGTGAAGAGCGGGGTGCCTGTGCCAGCGTCGAGATCGACACCGGCGGCGTGCGCGGTGTTGTAAGCAGTCGCGACGTCGAAGGCGAGCTGGTCGAGGTGCGTCGCGGCGTTCGTGATCGCGCCATCGCGCGCGGCGACGAGACCGCCGATGGTGCCGCCGCTCCCATAGCGAGTGACGTCCGTGGCGACGCCCGCCTCGATCGCGGTCACGCGCGTGTCGCCGGTGCCGGGATCGGGGGACGCAGTCAGCAGATGCGCCTTGCCGTCGCCGGAGACGAGCGCCGTGCGGCCCGCGAGCAGGAGCGAGATCTGCCCGTCCGCCTGCGGCATCACGGTCACGGGGATCTGCGTCGAGACCTCGCGGACGAGCTGGTCCCGCTGGTCACGCAGGTCAGCCGCCTCGCGACCGTCGACCTCCGAGGCGGAGATCTGTCGGCCGAGCGCGGCGATCTGCGTGAGGCGCTGGTTGATCGAGCGGACCTCGGCGGTCAGGCGCCCGTTGACGTCGGCGCGCGCCTGCGCGACCTGGGCGCCAGCGCTCGCAAAGGAGCGCGCGAGCGCGTCCGCGGCGCCGAGGGCGGCCGTGCGGGGCGCGACCTCGGCGGGGTGGGCCGCGACGTCGGCGAGGGCCGCCTGGAAGTTGTCGAGCTGAGTACCGACGCCGCCGTCGATGAAGATCTGGTCGAGCGAGGTCAGCGCGTCCGAGCGGGCGGACGCCTCGCCTGCGGAGCTACGCACACCGAGCAAGCGCTTCTCGACGAACGGGTCGATCGTGCGCTTGGCGTTGAGCGCCTGCACGCCATTGCCGCCCGCGGGCGCAGGGCCAAGTGGCACGAGGGTCGCCACGCGGCGCGTGTAGCCCTCGGTCGCCACGTTCGACGCCCCCTGGGACGCGACGTTCGCGCCGAAGGTCCCCGCGGCCATGCCGCTGGCACCCAGGTTCAGGAGGCTCATCACACTCATAGCGCGCCCCGACGTCTCGGCGCGACCGAGGCAGAGCACTGTCCAGCCGCCCCGTAGGTGGGCTCTTCTTCGCCGACGAGCGAGCGGAGGCACGCGACGAGGTGCCGCAAAAGCAGGAGATTCTCTCGGGCGGTGTCCGCGAGCCGCCCGGCACCGGGCGGAAACTGACCATCGTGCGCGCCGAGCACCGCCGCGAGGGCGAGCTGCTTCTCGGCCTGGATCGCGAGGAGCTGATCGACGTTCGCCGCGAGCGCCGCTGCCCGCTCCGCATCGAGCAAGCCAGCGAGCCGAGCGACCGCGTCCGTGCGGTCCTCAGTCGGTGGCATCGCTGCAGGGTTGGCGGCGGCAAACATGGCTACTGCTCCTCTCGAAGCATCGCGTCGGCGATCTTCTCGTGGTCGACCTTGAAGGTCCCCTTGCTGAGAGAATCGCGGAGGCGGGCCACCTTCTCGGCGTCGGCGACCTCAGGAGCGCGCGCGTCCGACAAGGCCTTCGCCTGGCCCGAGATGCGAACCTGCTCGGCCGCACCTGCGGGACGCGGTTCCGTGCCCTGCGAGACGCCGCGCGACTCGTAGGTGGGGTTCGTGCGGGATAGCGGAGTGACCTTCATGACTTCTCCTCATGGGACTATTCGGACGCTGAAGGGGGGATCTTGAGAAAAAAAAGCCGAGGGGACGTGTCAACGGCGATCCAGCGCACTGCGGGGAGCACGACCGCTGGTCGGAGTTTCAGGGCCTTCGCCCGCCGCGGGCCGGGCTAGCTCGAGCACTTCGATCTGGCCGAGACCGTTGCGCGCCCCGGGCGTCGGATGACCCGCGCGGGACCAGACGCGGCCCTCGAGGTGCTGGGCGCCGGTCGCGCGGGCCTCCCAGCCGTCGAAGACGATGCGCTGGACGTGGCCCTCCGCGTCGTAGTCGACCGTGTGGATGCGCTCGACGACGGCCATATGACCGGCGTGCCCGTCCGACCCGCTGCCCGCGAGCACGAAGGCCCGGTCGCCGCGGACGCCCGACGCGACCAGCGGCGCCTCGCCCTCGCCCGTGACGACGCGCGCCCAGTCCTCGCGCAAACGGCCATCCCCGGCGTCGCGGACGACGCCATCGGGGTTCGGGTAGCCCCAGCCCTGTGCGCGGGCTTGGACCGGGACGGCGTACCCGGCGCGGCGGGCGGCCTCGAGCGCGAAGAGGTTGCACTTGTAGAAGCCCTCGAAGCCGTTCGCGTCGCGCACGTTGAACGCCGCGACGCCGCCGTCGGCGGTGGGCGTCGAGAAGGTGCTCGCGAGGTCCTGAGGGGTGAGCGCCCCGGCGCGGGACCAATGCTGCGCGGCGTCTCCTGCGCTCATCTGCGCGGCGGCGACCGAGAGCGCGCCCGACGCGCCCGTGTACGTGGCGGCCGACGCGGAGGGCTGGCGCATCGCGGCAAAGCGCGCGGCGAGCGGCTCCGTGACCAGCGGCGAGAGGCCGCCGCCTCGGCCAGGCGTGATCATCGGCGCGCCGCCGAGCTGCGCTGGGTCGGCGCCGAGCGCTGGACCGATGACGCGCGCGAGGCCGATGCCGCCTCCATCCGCGAGGCGCTCCGCGAGGGTCTCGTCGAACATCGACAGGTACTGCTGCGACGCGCCGGAGGCTTCCTCGCCGCCGGCGTCGGTCGTCTTGCGGAGCACCTGGATCATCTGCTGCAGGAGCACCGCCTCGAAGCGGCGCGCTGCCTTCACGGCGCCATCGGGCCCGTTGACGCCCACGCGGGCGCGCTGCGCGGCGAGCTCGGCGGCGCGGGTCGGGCCGTCGATCGCCGCCTCTTGGGCGCCCCGCGGCAGTACGGCGACCATCAGCGAGCCCCCGCGTTCATTGGGCCTCGATGCGGGCGCGCAGGGCGCCCGCGCTGCGCAGCGCTTGGAGGATCGAGACGAGGTCGCGCGGCCTTGCGCCGAGCGCGTTCAGCGCGGCGACGACCTCTTGCAGCGAGGCCGTGTTGTTCACGTGAGCGACGGCGCCCGCCTGCGACTCGGCGTTGACCTGCGTCTGGTTGACCGTCGTCGTCGTACCGCCAGAGAGCGCGCCCGGCTGCGAGACGGCTTGCTGCTCCACGATCTCGACGGTGAGGTTGCCGTGCGCGACCGCCGCCTCGGAGATCCGCACGCCGGCGCCGAGCACGACCGTGCCCGTGCGCTCGTCGACGACGACGCGCGCGGTGGAGTCCGCCTCGACCTCGAGCAGAGATAGCTGCGCGACGAGCGCGACCGGACGCGTGCGGAACGCCTCCGGCACCGTGACCTTGACGAGCGCGTGGTCCACCGCCTGCGCGGTGCCCGCGCCGAGCGCCGTGTCGATCGCCTGCACGATGCGCTCGGCTGTGACGAAGGACGGCTCGCGCAATTGCAGAAAGATCCCGTTGGCGCCGAGCACGGGCGCGTCGACGCGCCGCTCGACGATCGCGCCGTCCGGCACGCGGCCCGACGTCGGGTGGTTCTGCTGCACGCTCGAGCCGTTGCCGCCCGACGCCGAGAACCCGCCGACGAGCACCGCGCCCTGCGCGACGGCGTAGACGCGGCGGTCCGCGCCGTAGAGCGGCGTCTGCAGGAGCACGCCGCCGAGCAGGCTCTTGGCGTTGCCGATCGACGCGACCGTGATGTCGACGCGCACGCCGGGCGTGGCCGCCGACGGAATCGAGGCCGTCACCATCACGGCGGCGGCGTTCCGCATCTGGATGTTCTGAATCGTCTGGAGATCGACCGTCGCGCCGAGGCGCCGCAGCATCGCCGCCGTGCTCTGCACCGTGAAGCGGTCCGCGCCGCGGTCACCCGTCTGGTTGAGCCCGACGACGAGCCCATAGCCGACGAGCTGGTTCGGGCGCACGCCGCCGACGTCGCAGAGATCTTCGATGCGCGTCGCGCGCGCGGTCGACGCGCTCGCGAGCAGCGGCAAGGCGAGGAGCAGAGTCAGGAGCAGGCGCTGAGGCTTGAAGTGCATGGGGTTCGCCTCAGAAGGGGTTGATCGCGTCGAGCAGCTTGACCAGCCAGCCGCGCTCTTGGTTGTCGCTGAGGGCGCCGCGCCCGGTCAGCTCGATCTCCGCGTCGGCGACCAGGCTCGAGCGCACGGAGTTGTCGGGCTCGATGTCCTCGGGCCGGATGACGCCGCTGATGTAGATGTGGAGCTCCTCGTCGTTGACGAGCACGACCTTCGTCCCCTCGATGAAGAGGTCGCCGTTCGGCAGCGCTTGCTTCACGCGCACGGCGATGGCGGCGCGCACGCGGCTCTCTCGGCTCGTCGCGCCCGTCCCGTCGAAGTGCCGCTGGCTCATCAGCGACACGAGCTCCGACGGGTCGATGTCGGGATAGGCGCGCTGGAGCGCTGTGCCGAGCCCGAGCACGTTGCCGCCGAAGGACATGGACGAGTCGCGGTCGAGCGTCGTCGCGGCGTCGCCGCTCGCGTTCGCCGTCTCGTCGATGTTGATCGTCACGATGTCGCCGATGCGGTTCGCGCGGAAGTCTGCGAAGAGCCCGCGCCCGGCGTCGGGCCAGAGGGAGCCGCGGCTCGTCGCGCGCGGCGCCGTCGCGTACTCGTCGACGTTGTACGTCCGCGAGCGCGGCACATGAGGGTCGATGTGCCGACCTCCGCCGCAGGCTGCGAGCGTCGGCACGAGCAGCGAGAAGGTCAGGAGCGTAGCGAGGCTTCTCTGGGTCATGGACGTACCTCGACCGTGCCGGAGTCGACGACTCGACCTGTCAGCTGCACGCGCGTGTCGACGTTCGTCACGCGCACCTGATCGCCCCGACGCCCCGGCTGCGCGACGATCCCCGGGGCGGTCGCGCGCACCGCTCCGACGATGACGACGATCTGCACGCGGGCGCCCGCGGCGATGATCGGCGGCGGGCACACGACGCGCGCCGAGATGAGCACGCGGGTCTCCACGGCGCCCACGGTCACGACGACGGGCGCCGTGACGCGACCGCTCGCGCGCGGCGTCGTCCCGAGCGAGGCGACCGTCGGCGTGCCCGCGGGCAGCAGCAGCGAAGGCGGCGCGTCGAGCTCGGTGAGCTCACAAGGCGAGAGCGACGCCTCGACCGCCGGGCGCACGAGGCGCTCGACCGCGTCCTGGTCGAGCCGACTCGCCTCGCGGCTGACGCGCGTGGTGCGCGGAATATCGAGACCGCGCGCGTCTCTACCCGCGGCGACCAGCGCCCGGCGCACGTCCGTCGCGCGCACGACGCGCGTCCCGCCGGGGACCGGAGCCGCGCCGAGGTCGAGCGCGCCGAGGTCCGTTCCAGCCAGCGCCGGCAGCACCTCGGCGAGCGTGATGCGGTCCGCCGTCTGCTGCGCCGACGCGATGGCCGGCGCGAGCAGCGCGGCGCCGAGGAGCACGGCAGCGACGGCTGTCCAAGCGGCGTGGGTCCGAGCTGCGCGGAGGGCGTACTTCATGAGCCCTGCAGGAGCACGCTGCGTGCCAGATCCTTTTGCCCGGATCCATGGGCTTTTTCGAGGGGGCGTGGGTCCCGCGTGTCGGAGCGCCGACGCTCGCGGCGGAACCCTGACGCCCCGCCGACGTCAGCGCTCCGTCGCCTTCTGCAGCATTTGGTCGGCCGCGCTGATGACGCGCTGGTTGATCTCGTAGGCGCGCTGGCTCGCGATGAGGTCCATCATCTCGGAGACGACCTCGACGTTCGAGCCCTCGAGGAAGCCCTGCGCGACGGTGCCGATGCCCTCTTCGCCCGGCGCCGCGACGGTCGCCGCGCCGCTCGCGGCGGTCTCGGTGAAGAGCGAACGCCCGGTCTGGAGCAGGCCCGCCGGGTTCGCGAACGTCGCGAGCTGGAGCTGCCCGACCTCGACGGTCTGCGCGCTCCCGGGCTGCGTCACGGAGATGGTGCCGTCTGGTGCGATGGTGATGCCCGTCGAGTCCGTCGGGATCTGAATCGCGGGCTCGACGGGATATCCGTCCACCGTCACGAGGCGCCCCTCGGCGTCCGTCTTGAGGTTCCCAGCGCGCGTGTAGGCGAGCGTGCCGTCCGGGCGCTGCACCTGGAAGAAGCCCTTGCCCTCGATCGCGAGGTCGAGCGGATTGCCACTCTGCTGCATCGTGCCCTGCTCGAAGATCGTCGAGGTCGCGACGGTGCGCGTCCCTTGGCCGATCTGCAGGCCCGTCGGCAGCTGCCCGCCGCCCGCGGTCTGCCCGCCCGGCTGCCGGAGCGTCTGATAGAGCAGGTCCTGAAACTCCGCCCGACTCCTGCGAAAGCCTGCGGTGTTGACGTTGGCGACGTTGTTGGCGACGACGTCGATGTGGAGCTGCTGGGCAGCCATTCCCGTAGCCGCGGTGTTGAGCGCTCGGAGCATGGGCGTCCTCTTGTTTTCTGTGAAAGTGCCGAAGAGAAGGGGAGTGAAAGCGGGGCGTCGAGATCAGGAGCTGGGGAGTGCGAATCAGCCGCGAGAGCCGATGTCGCGCGCGGTACGGTTGTCGAGATCGGCAAACGTCTTGATCACGCGCTGGAACGAATCGAAGAGTCGATTGATCGTGATGAGCTCGTTGAGCCCCGAGATCGGGTTGACGTTCGACTGCTCGAGCGAGCCCTGCACGACCTCCGTGTTCGGAGACGCGGGCTGCGGAGCCGCGACGGTCATGAAGCGCGACTCGCCCTCTTTGCCGACGGTCGCCGGGTCCGCGAAGCTGACGATCCGGACGCGCCCGACGGGCTCGCCGTCCGCGCTGACCGTCCCGTCGGGCCCCACCGTGACGTCCCGCGCGCCCGTGGGAATGCGGATGCGAGCGTTCGGGCCGCCCTCGGCCACGACCTCGATTCCGTCCGAGGTGCGGAGCACGCCATCAGCGCCCGGCGTGAACGAACCGGCGCGCGTGTAGCGCTCGCCCTGCGGCGCGGCGAGCACGAAGAAGCCGTCTCCGTTGAGCGCGAGATCGTAGGGATTGCCAGTCGTCGCGAGGGCCCCAGGGGCGGTATCCGTCGTGATTCGCTCGGCGACGACGTAGCGCATGGACGCCGGCTGCGCGGTGCGCGCGCCTGCCTGCGCGAGCGCCTCGTCGAAGGCGACGCGGTCGGCGCGAAAGCCGACGGTGTTCGCGTTCGCGACGTTGTTCGCCGTGACGTCGAGCGCGCGCTGTTGCGCGACCGCCCCGCTGAGCGCGCTGTAAATACCGTGCGACATCGTCTACTCCTCCATGTGGGCGCGCAGGCGCACCGTCGCGTCGCCGAGGATCTGGCAGACGCGGCTCTCGGTGACGCCGAGGATCTTGCCGATCTCCGACTGAGTGCACTCCTCCTGGTAATAGAGCGCGAGCACTTGCTGCTGCCGCTGCGGGAGCTTGCCGAGCGCGGCGAGCAGCAGCGCGCGCACCTCCGTGCCGAGCACGAGGTCGGCGGGCCCATCGAGGCCGCTGCGCACGCCGTCGGGATCTTCGCCGAGTCGGCCGAGCGCCGGACCGCGCGCGAGGTCTTCCGCGAGCTTCTGATAGTCCTCGAGCGAGAGGCCGAGCTCGGCCGCGATCTCGTCCTCCTCCGGGGAGCGCCCGAGGCGCTGCTCGAGCTTCCGAACGGCACGCGCGGTCTCGGTGAGGCGCCGGCGCCCATGCCGCGTCATCACGTCCGAGGTGCGCAATTCATCGAGGATCGCGCCGCGCACGCGGGCGTCCAGGTACGCCTCGAACGAGGGCGCGCGGGCCGCGTCCCAGGCGTCGATCGCCTTCAACATCCCCTCGCTGCCGGCGCCGATCAGGTCCCCGACGTCGACGTTCGGGGGCAGCCGCCGGGCGAGCCGAAAGGCGACCCGACGCACGATCGGAAGGCCGACCGCGATGAGCTCTTCACGCGACGGTCGGGCGACGACCGGCGGTAGGGGCGTCGTACGATCGGTCGGCGCCGAAGGCGCACCCGACTCCTCGGACGACGCGTCGCTCAGCATGGGACCATCTCGCGTGGCGCAGGCGCAAGCCTCCGGGCGACGTCGCGCAGCACGCGCGCGGGCTGGCTCTCGGGGGCGCCGATGACGAACGGGAGGCCCGCGCCGACGGCGCGCCGCACGACCTCGTCGCGGCGCAAGCCGCCGAGGTAGTCCAGCTCGAGATCGAGGAAGCGCTCGACGATCCCCGCGAGCCGCGCGTGCACCTCGCGTCCCTCCTGATCGCTGCCGACCTGGTTGGCGACGACGCCGACCCGCTCGACCCCGCCCCGACGGTGCAGGACCTTCGCCATCGCGTACGCGTCCCGCAGCGAGGTCGGATCCGGCGTGACGACGATGATGACCTCGTCCGCGAGCGCCGCGAAGGCCACCGAGTTGGAGCCTAGCCCGGCGCCAGTGTCGACGACGAGGACGTCGAAGTCCTTGGCGATCGCGTCGACGGCGGCCACGAGGCGATCGCGCTCTGCGCCGCCGAGGTTCGCCATCTCGTAGCGACCCGGACACGCAGGCAGGAGCATCACGCCCGCCGGTCCCTCGACGAGCACCTCGCTCGCCGGCACGCCGCGCTCGAGCAGCGCCATCAGGTCCGAGCGCGGCGTGACGCCGAGCACGAGGTCCTGACTGGCGAGCCCGAGGTCCGCGTCGAGCACGAGCACGCGATGCCCTTGGCGGGCGAGCGCGACCGCGAGGTTCGCCGCGACCTGCGTCTTGCCGACGCCGCCCTTGCCGCTCGTCACCGCGATGGAGCGCCTGGCCGAGAACGTGGCGCGCCTCTCGGGCGCCCCCGGCCGGAGCGGCTGATCCGTCTGCCCACGGGCTGCGAACAGGCGCAGTCCCTCTGCTTGGTCGCCGCTGGTCATCATGCCTCCACTTCCTCGCTGCAAAGCAAGCTGGAGAGCCGCTCGGCAGAAGCCACTTCGATATCCTCGGGGACGCGCTGCCCCGTCGTTAGCCAGGCGAGCGGGAGGCCGCTCGCGACGTGCGCGCCGACGACCCCGCCGGCGTCGACCGCCTCGTCGATCTTGGTGACCGTGAGCCGCACGGGCGAGAGCGGCGCCAGGCGCGCGATCGCGCGGTCGCGCTCGGCCGGGCGCATCGCCGCGGACAGACAGAGGTGCACGAAGATGGGCTCACCCGCGACCTCGAGCGCCTCGCCGAGGCGCGCGATGGCGGCCGCGTCGCCCGGCGCGCGACCTTCGGTGTCGACGAGCACGAGGTCTGCCCAGCCGAGCTCGGCGAGCGCCGCGGACAGGCTCGCGCCGTCCCAGGCGTGGCGCACGGGCACTCCGATGAGATCTGCGTAGCGCTCGAGTTGCTCGGCCGCGCCGACGCGGAAGTGGTCCATGCCGACGAGCGCGACGCGGCGTCCTTCGACGAGCGCGGCGTGCGCGGCGAGCTTGGCGACGGTCGTCGTCTTGCCCACGCCCGTGGGACCGACGAGCGTGACGACGCGCGTCTCGCGGAGCCCCGAGGGTGCGAAGAGCATCCGCTCGCGCAGCACCGGGGCGAGCG
>CAIUAC010000935.1 GCA_903896985.1 uncultured Sandaracinus sp. | reverse complement strand
TGCTTCTGCGGATCGTACATTTCTCCCCCTCTTTTCCAGGTTCTGAGCCTTCTCGGCTCAGGCTGCGCTGTTCAGCCTTCTCGGTTCAGGCGGCTCTGCTCAGCCTTCGGTGATCAGCATACCCGCGGCGACGGTGTTGTTGGTCGCCTCGTCGATCAAGATGAAGCTGCCCGTCGCGCGGTTGCGTCTGTAGGCGTCGTGCAGGATCGGCGCGGTCGTCTTCAGCTTCACGCGCCCGATGTCGTTCGGCCCGAGGCTCGCGACGCCCTCGACGCGGTGCCCGGTGTTGACGTCGAGCCTGTAGGAGAGCTCCGTCACGACGGCGCGCGCGTTGCGCGTCGTGTGCTTGATCGCGTAGCGGTTCTTCACCGAGAGCGGCTTCTCGCTCATCCAGCAGATCATCGCGTCGAGCTCTTGTCCGACGACGGGTTGGTTGTTCGGGCGGCACAACATGTCGCCGCGCGAGACGTCCACGTCGTCCTCGAGGTGCACGATCACGCTCATCGGCGGGAACGCCGCGTCCACGGGTCCATCGAAGGTGTCGATGCGCGAGACGCGCGAGGTCATGCCGCTCGGCAGCACGACGACGTCATCCCCCGGCTTGAGCACGCCGCCGGCCATCGTCCCCGCGTAGCCGCGGTAGTCGTGGTGCTCGTCGGACTGCGGGCGGATCACCCACTGCACCGGGAAGCGCACGTCGACGAGGTTGCGGTCGCTCGCGATGTGCACGGTCTCGAGGTGATAGAGGAGCGGCGCGCCCTGCCACCACGGCATCCTCTCCGAGCGATCGACGACGTTGTCGCCGTTGAGCGCGCTCATCGGGATGAACGTGATGTCGTGCACGTCGAGGCGCGCGGCGAAGTTGCGGAACTCCGTCTCGATCTTGCGGAACTGCTCCTCGCGGTAGTCGACGAGGTCCATCTTGTTGACGGCGAAGACGAGGTGCGGAATCCGCAACAGCGACGCGATGTACGAGTGTCTGCGCGACTGCTCGACCAGCCCGTGCCGCGCGTCGACGAGGATGATCGCGAGGTTCGCCGTCGAGGCCCCCGTCACCATGTTGCGCGTGTATTGAACGTGGCCCGGAGTGTCCGCGATGATGAATTTGCGGCGAGGCGTCGCGAAGTAGCGATAGGCGACGTCGATGGTGATGCCCTGTTCGCGCTCGGCGCGCAGGCCATCGGTCAGGAGCGCGAGGTTCGTGCGCTCGTCGCCGCGGCGGCGCGAGACGTCCTCGACGGCCGCGAGCTGATCTTCGAAGATCGTCTTGGTGTCGTAGAGCAGCCGCCCGATCAGCGTGCTCTTGCCGTCATCGACGCTGCCCGCCGTCGAGAAGCGCAGGAGCTCGATCGACTCGTCCGCGGGATCGTGGAGATGCTCCATCAGAAGTAGCCCTCCTTCTTGCGGTCTTCCATCGCGGCCTCGGTGAAGCGGTCGTCCGCGCGGGTCGCGCCGCGCTCGGTCAGCCGCGCCGCGGCGACCTCCGCGATCACGTCGTCGAGCGTCGCCGCGGGGGAGTCGACGGCGCCCGTGCAGCTGATGTCGCCGACGGTGCGGAAGCGGACGTTCGCCTCGAACACGTCCTCGCCCGGCAGCTTCGTCATGAAGGGATTGTCCGCGTACAGCATCCCGTCTCTGCGGAAGACCTGGCGCGGGTGCGAGAAGTAGATGTTCGGGAGCGCGATGTTCTCGAGCTGCACGTACTGCCACACATCGAGCTCAGTCCAGTTGGAGAGCGGGAACACCCGCAGATGCTCCCCGCGCTTCACGCGCGCGTTGTAGAGCGACCAGAGCTCCGGGCGCTGGTTCTTCGGGTCCCACTGCCCGAACTCGTCGCGGTGCGAGAAGATGCGCTCCTTGGCGCGCGCCTTCTCTTCGTCGCGCCGCGCGCCGCCGATCGCCGCGTCGAAGCCGTGCTCCTCGATCGCGTCGAGCAGCGTGATCGTCTGCAGCCGATTGCGCGACGCGCGCGGACCCGTCTCCTCGGTGACGCGCCCGGTGTCGATCGACCTCTGCACGCTCGCGACGAGCAGCCGCTCGCCGAGCTCCTTCACGCGCTGATCGCGGAAGGCGATCACCTCGTCGAAGTTGTGCCCGGTGTCGATGTGCATCAGCGGGAAGGGGAATCGCGCGGGGCGAAACGCCTTCTCGGCGAGGCGCAGCAGCACGATCGAGTCCTTGCCGCCGGAGAAGAGCAGCACGGGTCGCTCGCGCTCGGCCGCGAGCTCCCGCATGATGTGCACGGACTCGTCTTCGAGCGTGCGCAGATGACTTCGCTGGTAGGAGCGCATAGGGGAGCCGCCGAAGTACCATCGTTCGCGGGTGGCGTCGATCTTCGGGCCAAACGCTTGGGGGGCAGGGGATGACGCTGCGCGAGGAGCTGCTCGAGCTGGTGGTGGACACGCCCGCCACGGTGGAGCTGCGCGGCTTGCTGCTCGACGACGCGACGGACGTGCGCGGGGACTCCTACGGCGCCGTGCTGCTCAGCCGGGCTTACTCGCTGCTCGGGGTGCTGGCGCGGCCCCGTAAGGCGCTGCTCGCGCAGGCGCTCCTCGACGCGGGGGAGGTCGACGGCTGGTCGGTGCTCGCGCTGCGCGCGCTGCCTTTCCCTGGGCTCGAGTGGTCCCGCGCGACGCTGATGACGCTCGCCGATGGGCGCCGCCTCGACCGGGCCATCGACGCCTCGCGCGGCGTCGTCGCGCCCCTGACGCGCGACGACCTGCACCGACTGCCGCCGACGCACGCCGCCGAGCTAGGCGCCGCGTTCGAGCGTGGCGCCGTCCTGTGCGCGCGGGTCGGCGGCGAGCTCGCGAGCTTCGCGCACGTCGGGCTGCGCACCGAGGCGCACTTCGACCTATCCGTCGACACGCTCGAGGCGCACCGCGGGCACGGGCTCGCGCAGCTGACGGCGGCTGCGCTGATCGAGCACGAGCGCAGAGCGGGTCGCTCGCCGGTGTGGGGCGCGCTCGAGGGCAACGCGCCGTCGCTCGCCGTCGGGCGCGCGCTCGGCTTCGTGGGAGTCGCGGAGCTCTTCGTCGCGGAGCTCTGAGCCTCGTTGCCCGGCGCCTCGCCGGCGTTGACTTCGCGGACACGCTCCGGCAGCCTCGTTTCGTCGCGCGGGGTGGCAGTCCGTCGGTGCCTCGCGCCAGGAATGCGCAAGTGTCCGCGGGGACGGGGAGCGGTGAGTCGGCGTGGAAATGACCATCATCTGCTCGCTCGTCTTCCTGGCGATGCTCTTCTCGTTCGTGTTCCGCGCGGTGGTCTCGGGCGGGATGGCGGGCTACGACGGGCTCGTTCGCAGCGGGACGCCGGCGATCGGCATCCTGCTCTCGGTCGCGCCGACCTCGAATGGCTCGGTGCGCTCGGTGTCGTCTTCGTACTGGTCGCCGCGCGGCTTCATCCGCATTCAGCAGCGGCAGATGGCCATCGACGTCGAGGTCCCCGGCTACGCGCCCTATGTGGTCGACACGGCCGTCTACGTGCCGCCGAACATGCTGCGCGATGTGCTGCCGGGCGCGACGGTGGAGCTGCGCATCGACCCCAAGAACCGGCAGAACATCGCCGTCGTCGGGCCCGGGGTCGCCTTCACCGGGTTCGCTTCCGCGGCGGGAAATCCCGCGCAGATGGGCTTGTCGCAGCAGCCCAGGAGAACGTCGTGACTCGACAACACGTACCTTGCACGAACTGCGGCGCGCCGATGACTCCGGAGGCCGACGCGCGCACCTACGACTGCCGCTATTGCGGCACTCGCATCCAGGTGGCGATCCAGAGTCGGCAGCTCGCCGCCGGCCTCCAGCTCGATCTGAGCAATCTCGATCAATTCCTGCAGCAACTCTCGACCATCCTCGCGGCGGGCTTCGGCGACGCGGCGCGCGTCCAGCACCACGAGGGGCGCATCGTCGTGCTCGAGCTTCGCCTCGAGTCGGACCTCTATCTCGCCAAGCGCGAGCCGCACGGCATCGTCGCGCAGCACAAGAAGCTCGTGCGCGGGGTCGCGCTCAAGACTGCCACGCATCCGCTCGAGCGCTGGGTCGAGCTCCTGACGAACTCCATCGCTCAACACGCCAACACCAACGCCAGCGCCGCCGGTGTGCTCGCGCAGCTCCGGGGGGGATGAGTCCGTGACCCAGCCGACGATCCAAGCGCATCAGCGTCCGCACCTCGACGACCTCCCGCAGCACGCCCGCGAGCGCCTCGCGGGGATGCGACAACACCACTTCTTCACGAGCGACCTCTCGGTCAACGAGTTCTTGCTCGTCAAAGAGGCGGGCTTTCAGCCGCTCGGGCTCGTGATGGGGAGCAGCATCTATCACATCGGCTATCAGCCGATCCGCGCGGGCATCAGCGAGGAGCTGACCGTGCTGACGCAGGCGCTCTACAGCGCGCGCGAGCTCGCGATGGTGCGCATGGAAGAGGAGGCGGACGCCCTCGGCGCAGACGGGATCGTCGCGGTGCGCCTCGAGCTGAACGTGCACGCCTGGGGCGCGAACGTCATCGAGTTCATGGCCATCGGCACGGCGGTCAAGTGCGAGCAAGGGCAGAACTACCGCGGCTTCGACGGGCGCCCGTTCACGAGCGACCTCTCAGGGCAGGACTTCTGGACGCTGCTCAATGCGGGCTATCGGCCGCTCGGCTTCGTGATGGGGAACTGCGTCTATTACGTCGGGCAGGGGCCGCAGGGCACGCCGCGCGAGAACCTGGAGCTCGTCGGGCCGACGCAGGCGCTCTACGACGCGCGCGAGCTCGCCATGGAGCGTATGCAGGTCGAGGCCGAGGCCCTGCAGGCCAATGGCATCGTCGGCGTGACCATCGACGAGAACAACCACACCTGGGGCCCGGCAGTGCTGGAGTTCAGCGCGGTCGGGACGGCCGTGGTGCCGATTCGTGACGACCATCGCATTCCGCGTCCGACGCTGGTGCTCTCCGTGAGCGATCGATGAGCCTCGGCCGAGCGCGACCGCCGCTCGACCTCCGCGAGAGCCTGCGGCGCGTCGCCGCCGGGGGGATCCCGCTGCGCGCCGAGGAGCGCCTCGCCGAGGAGGCGGGCGAGCATCAGAAGCTCTTCACGAGCGACCTCTCGGTCAGCGAATTCCTGCTCGTGCGCGACGCGGGCTGTCACCCGATCTCACAGGTGATGGGGAGTTGCATCTATCACATCGGTCAGATCCCCGATTACAAGGGCAAGACCAGCGAGATCACGGTCATCAGCGACGCGTATCGCGAGTCGCGCCGCGCCGCGCTCGCGCGCCTCTATCAGGAGGCTGCGCTGCTGCGCGCAGACGCGGTCGTCGGCGTGCGGATGCGCGAGCGGATGATCACGATGGGGCAGCGCGGCAAGGGCGGAGATGACGGCGGCGAGGTCATCGAGTTCACGGTCGTCGGCACCGCGGTGCGCGCGCCGTGGATCACGCATCCGCCGAACACTCCCGTCATCACCGACCTCACCGGACAGGACCTCTGGGCGCTCGCGCAGGACGGCTTCGAGCCGTGCGCGTTTCTCTTCGAGTTCTGCCGCTATCACGTCTGGCACGTGACCAAAGACATCTCCGGCATGACGGGCGAGCTCACGCTGGCGAGCGACGCGGTGCGCACCGCGCGGGACATCGCGGCGAACAAGTTGCTCGCGCAGGCCGCCAAATTTCAGGCGGACTTCGTCGTCGGCAGCGAGGTCTCGCTGGAGCTGCGGGAGGTCCCGTGCGGCTATGGCGGCTGTCCGCTCGACGACTGCGACATCGACGTCAGCTGGTTCGGCACGGGCGTGCGTCGGATTCCGGGGCGCACGAACGCGCACCTCGAGCTGCCGCCGCTGATGCTCTCGATGATGCCGCTCGGGCGCCGCGCGAGCGCGGTGATCGACGCCGAGGACGACGCCGACGAGGTGCGGATCGCGGCAGAAGAGGCGCAGGAAGCCGCCCTCGAGGCCGACGAGGACGCGAGCGAGGATGCGGGCGAATGAGCGACCCACGACAGCCCGCGTTCGCCGCCGACCTCCCGCAGCACGCGCGCGAGCGACTCGCGGACATGCGCGCGCGGCAGCTCTTCACGAGCGACCTCTCGGTCAGCGAGTTCTTGCTCGTCAAAGAAGCGGGCTTCGAGCCGCTCGGCCTGGTGATGGGCACCTCGATCTATCAGCTCGCGCCGCGCGTGCCGCAGCTCGCGCCGGGGCAGCCGGGCTGTGAGCTCGAGGGGCTGACGCAGGCGCTCTATCACGCGCGCGAGCTCGCGATGAATCGCATGGAGGCGGAGGCCGACGCGCTCGGCGCGGACGGCATCGTCGGCGTGCGGCTCGTGGTCAACCTCTCGACCGACCCGCAGCGCTTTCAGCTGCAGCAATATCGAGAGTGGTCACGCTGGGCGAAGCGGGGTGGCTTTCGGCGGCCGCTCTCCGTCGCGCCGACGGGCTGGTTTCAGGGCTGGGAGAACCTCGCGCAGGCGCAGTGGCAGCAGTGGGGGCTGCGCATGGGCTGGGCGCAGCTGCCGGTGCCGCCGTGGGTGCGGCCCGGCGGCGCGACGACGTACTCGTTCGGCGCGAACACCGCGGAGTTCATGGCGATCGGCACGGCGGTGCGGCACCTCGGCGGCGAGAATTATCGAAACGCGCTCGGCAAGCCGTTTCAGTCCGATCTCTCGGGGCAGGACTTCTGGATGCTGATCCGCACGGGCTATCGCCCCGTCGGCTTCGTGATGGGCAACTGCGTCTATTACGTCCCTCCGAACCTGCTGCAGGCGCAGCCTCAGCAGAGCTGCGAGCTGTCCGCGTACACGCACGCGCTCTACGACGCGCGCGAGCTCGCGATCGAGCGCCTGCAGGACGAGGCCGAGGCGCTCGGCGCGACGGGCGTCGTCGGCGTGACCGTCGCCGAGAAGCAGCACTCGTTCCGCACGAACCTCTCGAACGTCGGCAACGCCGCGCTTCAGCAGGGCGAGCTGATCGAGCTCTTCGTCATCGGGACGGCGGTCGTGCCCACGGACGCGGGCGGGGGCGTCGGGCGCCCGATCATGACGCGCTCTCTGCTCGATACGCCGCCGGTCGTCCGCGAGGAGGGGGAGGAATGACCGCCGCGCTCAGCGAGCTCTCGGTGACGGAGTTCTTGATGCTCTCGCGCATCGGCTTCTTGCCGCGCGGGCTGGTCGTCGGCTCGTGCGTGTTCAGCGCGGGCTCGCAGTACGACTGGACCGTCGCGACGCAGGAGATTACGTCGCTGAGCTCCGCGATGCGCACCACTCGGCACCTCGCGGTCAAGCGCATGCGCGAGCAGGCGGTGCAGCTAGGCGCGGACGGCATCGTGGACGTGCGGCTCGAGGTCGAGCATCACCTCTGGCGCGGCGGGCGACAGGTTGCCAAGTGCATCGCCGTCGGGACCGCCGTCGTGTTCGACAGGGCGCAAGCGCCCGCCGCGCTGCAGCGCGCGCCTTCGCTGCGCCTCTCGAATGGGACGCCCTTCGACAGCGATCTCTCGGGGGGCGACTTCGTCACGCTCCTCGGCGCGGGCTATCGGCCGGTCACCGTGGCGATGGGCAACTGCGTCTATGGCCTCGACCCGCGGATCTTGCGCCAATATCGCGGGCACGACGCGGAGCTCGAGGTCTACACGAAGGCGTTCTTCGACGCGCGCGAGACGGCGATGGGCCGCCTGCAGCACGACCTCTTCGCGGCGTATCCGATCGGGCACGGGGACGCGCCGACGGGCATCGTCGGCATGATCGTCGAGGAGAAGACCTATGGCGGGCAGGGCGCCTCGGGCCCGCCGATCGTCGAGTTCACGGCGCTCGGCACGGCGATCGCGCCGCTCGCCGCGGACGATCCGCGCCGCGCGCAGCCGCGCCAGACTCCCAACCTCAGCGTCCCGCTCGACCGCTGAGTCATCCGCTCAGCGCGCGCGCTCCGCGAGCGGCCACGCGCGGCGCTTGGCGAGCGCCCGCGCGAGCGTGACCCCGAGCCAGCCGTAGCCGAGGCCGAGCGCGGCGCCGACGAGCACATCCGTCGGGTAGTGCATCCCGTTGTGCACGCGCGAGAACGCCATCGCGAGCACGAAGAGCGCAGCCGGGATGCGCGCGCGGGGGTAGTGCCAGCCGAACACGAAGAGCACCGCGCTCGTGCTCGCGACGTGGCTCGACGGGAACGACGAGTCCTCGAAGCGAAAGCCGACGGGCACGATCTCGCCGGGGTGCGCGAGCCAAGGGCGGACGCGCTTGGGCAGAAAGCGCAGCATCCCGTGCTTGAGCAGCCCCTCCGTGACGACCGCGTGCGTCAGCAGCGCGAACAGCAGCGCGACGCTCAGCTCCTTGGCGCGCGGCGGGTCGCGCCAGACCGCGAAGGCGAGCATCAGCGCCCAGGCGCCGACGAGGAACCAGATCGCGCAGAGCAGCTCCGTCGCTGGGTCGATCAGCCCGGCGCCGAGGGCGTTGAGCGCGCGCGCGAGCGTGAAGTCCATGCCCGGCTACGGTAGCCGAAGCGCGCCTGGTCAGCTGAAGTAGATGACCGCGACGACCGCGACGACCCAGAAGAGCAGGTTCGCGATGAACGGCTTGTCGCGCAGCATCTCCTCGGTCGGGCTGTCGCTCTTGGCGTCGCGCCGGACGAGGTGCAGGAACCGCAGCACGCCGAAGAGCGTGAACGCGGTGGTCAAGACGAGGTAGTCGGTCGCGAAGGTCGCGCGCGTCGCCGGGTCGAGCGTGTACGCGGCGTACGTCGCGGTCGTCGCGAGCGCGGTGACGTAGAGGAGCGCCGTCAGCGTGCGCCGCGAGTACTGCGCGAGCACCGAGCGCGTCTTGCCCTCGCCGCCCTGCGAGACGAGCTCGTGCATGCGCTTGCCGAAGCCGAGAAAGAGCGCGAGCAAGAACGTGACGACGAGCAGGTAGACGCTCGGCGGCACGCCCGCCGCGTAGGAGCCCGCGATCACGCGCAGCTCGAAGCCCGCGGCGATGCAGAGCACGTCGACGTACGCGACCTGCTTCAGGCGGAACGAGTACGCGAGGTTGAGCAGCAGGTAGGCGAGGGCGGCGAGCGCGAACTGCCACGCGAGCCCGACGCCGAGCCCGAGGGCGACGGCGACGAGCACGACGAAGGCGCGCTTGGCCGCGGTGACGGAGACGACGCCGCTCGCGATCGGGCGCGTCTTCTTGATCGGGTGCGCGCGGTCGGCGTCGACGTCGACGAGGTCGTTGAGGACGTAGACGGCGCTCGCGAGCAGCGAGAACGCGAAGAAGCCGACGACCGCGCCTGCGACCGGCTCGAGCGCGAAGAGTTCCTTCGCGAAGACGAGCGGCGCGAGGACGAAGAGCTGTTTGACCCACTGACGTGGGCGCATCGTCCTGAAGAGACCGCGAAACATTGGGCGCCGCGGACTATTAGCACGAGGTCTGCGGGCCGGTCACGGCGGTTTGCGCGGGCGGGGCTCAGGACGCCCCCTCGACGGGGGACGGTCCCGTCGCTTTCGGCCGGGCGCGCGGAACATCCGGCGCGCGCGGAGTGTCTGCGGTCGAGTGTCGTGGGCCCTCGGCCGCCCCGGGCCCCCCTCCGGCTGAGATTGGATCATCCCGGCCGGGTCCATTACGCTGCGCCGTTCCGAGTTTCCAGGTCCGACCGCGAGCGCAGCTCCGGTGGAAAGGCTCCCTTCGATGATGCCCTGCAGGGCCCCCCGCTCCCCCTCCCTCGCGCGCCGCACCTCGGGCACGTCCCTCCTGGCCCTCGGCTCGCTCCTGCTCTGTTCGGCGGCGCTCGGCCGCGCCCCCGCGCTCCACGCCCAGGACCGGCCGACGCCGCCCGCGCACGCGCCGGCCGCGAGCCCGTACGACGCCGAGGTGCGCACCCTGCAGGCCGAGATCACGCGCCTCGGGCGCTCGCCGCGCGCGGTCCTTTCGCTCCTCGAGCTCTCGCGCAAGGCCGAGTGGGCGAGCCCCGGCGTCACGGGTCGGGCGATGGCCGCCCTCGCCGCTGACCGGCGCCTCGCGCCGTCGCTGCGCGCGTACGCGACGATGTTCGCGGCGGCTGAGCAGCGCCGTCGCGGCGACATGGCCGCGGGCGCGCGCCTGCTGACCGATCAGGGCTATGTGCGCGCTTGGCGCGTGGTCGGGCCGTTCGACAACGAGGGCAAGCAGGGGCTCGACCGCGACACCCCCGTCGAGACGAGTCGCGCCGAGGCGACGGACATGACCGCGACGTATCCCGGGCGCGAGCGCCCCGTGACGTGGCGCATGTATCCCGAGATCTCGCCGATGGCGTACGTGAACCTCGACGCCGTGCTGCGCCCCTACGAGAACGTCTGCGCGCTCGCGGAGACGTACGTGCAGGTCGACCGCGCGCGCCCGATGAGCGTGTGGGTCGGCGCGGGCGGCGCGGTGAAGGTCTATTGGAACGGCGAGCAGGTGCTGCGCGATGCGTCGTATCGCGCCCCCGATCCGGAGCGCAGCGTCGCGGTCGTGCAGGCCCGCGCCGGCTGGAACCGCGTGCTCGTCAAGAGCTGCGTCGCGGACGCCATGTGGGGCTTCTACTTCCGCGTCGCCGAGCTCGACGGGAGCGCGCCGCGCAACGTGCACTTCGACGCGACCCGCGCCGACCTCGTGCAGGCGCTGCCCGCCCCCGCGCACGCGCCCGCCGCCCCCGCCGCGCCCCTCGCGACGTTCGAGGCTGCCGCTGCGGGCCCGACGCCGCCTCCCCAAGCGCTCGAGGACCTCGCGCGCTTTCTCGCGTGGACCGGCGCAGACGACC
>CAIUAC010000934.1 GCA_903896985.1 uncultured Sandaracinus sp. | reverse complement strand
GACTGCGAGCCCGCGGACGTGCTCGCCAACAGGCTCGATCCCTGGCACGGCGCCTGGTTTCACCCGCACTCCTTCGGTCGCCTGCGCGTCCTCGAGGAGAGCGCAGACGCCATCACCGTGCGCGTCAGCTTCCGAGTCTTGGGTCCGCTCGCCGTCGAGGTGGACGCGCGCTTTCACTGCCCGGATCCGCGCACGATCACCATGACCATCGTGCAAGGCGAGGGCGTCGGCAGCGTCGTCGAGACCCACGCGACGCCGCTCAGCGCGGGGCGCACCGCGGTGATCGAGGCGACGCTCGCGACGAGCGAGCGCGCGCTGTTCTTGAAGGCGCTCGCCGCCCGCACGCTGGTCCGCCCGCTGATCCAAGCGCGCGCCCGCAAGCTCTGGGTGGAAGACACCGAATACGCCGAGCGCACCTATGCGCTCCGGCAGCGCAGCGCCCCGCGAGACTCAGAGTCGAAGTAGCCCGCGCGGCGGAATGCTCTCGAGCGGCTCTTCGCTGGCGCCCCAGCGACTCAAGCTCTGATTGGCCGCCATCATCCCGCTCGTCGCCGCGCGCTCCATCAGCGCGCTCGGCGTCGGCAGCTTGACGAAGTCGCCCGCGAGCGTGAGCCCAGGCAACGTGGTCTCGACGGTCGGACGCTGCGCGTGTGAGCCAGGCGCGAACGCCGGGCAATCGCGGCGCAGGAGCCAGCGCTCCTCGAGGATCGACGCCGCGCGGGTCTCAGGATATTGCGCGTGCAACGTCCCGAGCAGGTCACGCTGCAGCGCTTCGCGCTCCACGTCCTCCGGCACGCCATAGGCGTGCAGCTCCACGACGCTCCCGCCCGTGCGCGACGCCCAGCTGCGACTCTCGTCCTCGAAGAGATGAAACAGCGAGATGTTGTCGCACAGGCCCATCCCTGTGGTCCCAGCGAAGGGCGCGCGCCCCGGCGCCGTGGGCTTGTCGAGCCAGAGTCGCCACACCGCGAACGGCAGCGTCACCTCGAGCGACTGCACCTGTCGCGCGAAAGCGCGCTCGCGCGCGAGCTGCGGAGAGGCGGCGACGAGCGCCTGCAGCGCGGGCACGGTGACCGCCAACACACACGCATCCCCCGCGAACACTCCCGCGCTCGTCTCGACGCGATAACCGCCCTCGTCGGTGCGCGCCACCTGAGCCGCTGAGACCCCGAGTCGCACGTCCACGCCCAGCTTCGCGAGATGCTCCTCGAAGGGCTTCCAATACGCCGTCGAGAATGGCTCGGTCGCCACGTCGAACACGAGCCCTTCGGGGTTCCCCGTGAAGTAGAAGTGAAACATATGCATCAGCTCGGCTGCGCTGTAGTCGTCCTCTGGATTGAAGAACGAGTGCGCGAACACATCGAAGAGCATCTGCCGCGCTTCTGGCGGGAAGTTGAGCTTGTCGAGGTACGCCTTCGCGGTCACCCCATCGAGGGAGTCGTAGGTGCGCTGTGCGTCGAAGCGCAGCATGGCCAGCGCGGCGAGCGGGTCGATCTGCGGAAAGTCGGCGACGCGCAGCGTCGGGGTCCGCGCGACCAGCGTCAGCAGATTGAGCGGGACGCGCTTCGGTAGATCGGAGAAGGACTGCGACTTCCCCTCGGGCCCGAGCAACGGATAGTCGTTCAGCGGCCGCAGCTTGCTCAGCCGCGGATCGACCCGCCGCAGCAGCGCGCGCAGGTTGTAGTACTGCCTGAAGAACGCGTGAAAGCCGCGCTCCATCTCGAACGCCTCGCCGGACTTCAGGTGGTCAGTCCACGCGCCCGCGCGCCCGCCGAGAAAGCCCTCCT